>JBDTSU010000318.1:0-4450 GCA_039930965.1 Betaproteobacteria bacterium | reverse complement strand
TCGGTGGTCTCGCCGGCTTTTAACGGCGTAAGTGCTTCCAGGAAGATGGCCGGCAAGCGACCGGATGGACGCCAGCCCAGATTGCCTCCCTGCAGGGCGTCGGGCGCATCCGAGTATTGGGCGGAGATTTGGGCAAACTCGGCGCCTTTGCGCAATTCTCCCAATGCTTGCAGCGCGCGCTTGCGGCGCGCCTCGATCTGGGCACTGGTGGCCTGCTCCGGAACCAGCACCAGAATATGCGCGAGGCGAAACTCCTGGTCGGTCGTCGCTTCACGCGCTTCGAGCGACAGCTGCGTATCGACCTCGGCTTCGGTGATGTTGATGCCGCTCTCGACTTCGCGTTCGCGCAACCGCGACATGATGACTTCGCCGCGAACTTCCTCGCGGAATTTTTGCCAGCTCACGCCATCCTGCTCGAGCCGGCGGCGGAATTCGGTCATCGACAGGGTGTTCTCGTCGGCAATGCGCTGCAAGGCCTTGTCGAGCGTGGCGTCGTCCACCTTGATGCCGGTTTCCTTGGCTTCCTGCATCTGCACCATGTCGTTGATCATGCGTTCCAGCAACTGCTTCTTCAGTGCATCCTGCGGCGGCAACTGCGTGCTCTGCGCCTGCAATTGCTTCACCACCATCGCCATCCGTGAATTCAGGTCGTTTGACGTGATGACTTCATTGTTGACGACGGCAACGATGCGGTCCAGTTCCACCACGCCGCCGGACTTCGCGGGCACCGTGAGGCGGGTATCGATCTTGGCGGCCGCCGGTGACGGGGGCGATGCAAGCTGCGCCGCGGCCAGCAACGGCATCGCGCCCAGCGCGGCCAAAACGGTTGCGGCAAATAGTCGATGTTTCATGGTGCGGATTCCAGAAAAAAGAGGCGGTAGCAACAAATGACTGCACAAGGGCGGCTAGCGATCGTCTGACCGCCGATAGCCCGGAATGTTCTGTCTGAGGGTCTCCAGCGGATTGATGCCCAATTTGGAGAGGCCCTTCAACTCCAGCTGAAACTGGATCGAATTCGAATATTGCTGGGCAGCCGTGGCGAAACGATGCGCGACCAAGCGGAATTCCCAGCAGCCCTGATTATACTCGACGCCCAGCAGGCCCTCGATCAGGCGCTTATCCTGCAGGGAGTGATTGGCGCGGGCCAGCAGTGTCCACGCGGGCGCTACCCGGCCGAACGGCCATTGCGCGGAAATGTCGATCTGTTTCAGGGAATCGCGGGTGAAGCGGTAACTGAAATTAAGAATTCTGCCGCCTTCCGCGTTGTAGCGGGCAGCCACATTGGTGCGCTGGAACTCCGTCCTCGACGTCGAGTACTGAAAACCGGAATCTAGGAACCAGGAATCCGAAAGCTGCCCCGACACCCCCACCAGCAAGTCCGAGCGGCTGAGATTGCCCTGTTGCGGCGTCGAGGTGCCGGGGGCCGTTTCCAGCAGCGTCACACGTTGTGGCGTGAAGTAGTAACGCTGGCCGATGGCGGCGCGCAGGCGTTCAATGCCGGTCAGGTCTTCTATGAACCGGGTGGTGACGGCAGCAGTCATTTGCTTGGCATCGGAAATCCGGTCGCCCCCGACAAACAGGTTTTCGTTGAAGATCTGCGCAAAACTGAAATCCGTTATTGCCGTGGAGAAGACTGGCAGGCGGCTTTGATCGCGAAACGGCACATACAGGAAGAACAGGCGCGGCTCCAGCGTTTGCGAGATCGATTCTCCCCACATTGTCAGGGGCCTTTCAAACGAGAGGCCGCTATCGACGCTGACGATGGGAACGGTGCGGGTACCGCTGGCAAGATCGCCCTCGTTGGCGGTCAACTGGTAGCGGGTGGCATGAAATCCGACCTTCGGGGTGATGAATCCATAAGGTGCGATCAAGGGAAGCGACGCGGTCGGATAAAAAAGCAGGCGGTGACCGTTGACCAGCGTCGGGTGCTGGAAATCGGTGAATTCACCAACCGCGTTGAACTCCAGTCCATTCCAGCGATTCGGATTTGCGTTAAACGATAGTTGCGGCGCCAGGCGGTACGGTGGCACGACGGGTGCCGCGGCATCCTGCAAAGTCTGATAACCGAGATAGCGGATGGACCAGTTGCCGACCAGGCTTGTATACGCAAGCGCCGCTTCACGCGGCAGATTTGTCTGGGCCGTATTGGCGATACGGGTGGAAAGATCGCGGAAATAGTTGTCGTCGGAGACTTTCTGGGCGTTGATCGATGCGCTCCAGCCCTGCCCGAGCCAGGGGTCGAGATTCTGAAAGTGACGCAGCGACACGAGGTAGCGGTTGCGGTCCACGACGCGATCGTGCGGCAGGTACTCGGCATCCAGTTGACCGAGATAATTGCTGTTCAGATATCGGAATTCGCTGCCAAGCTGAACGCCGCGGCGGGTAAATATCTTCGGCGTGATGGTGGCGTCATGATTGGCGGCGATATTCCAGTAGTACGGCACGGCCAGTTCCAGGCCGCTGCTGGTTGATGTCCCGAACGAGGGCGGCAGAAATCCCGATTTGCGGTCGCTGTTAAGCGGAAACGTCATGTACGGCATATACAGGATCGGCACGCCCTTGAATTCCACCAGTCCGTTGTAGCCGGTGCCGACATTGCGGGTGCGATCGAGCGCGAGTTCGGAGACCTTGAGATACCAGTCGTTCTGGTCGGGTTTACAGGTCGTATAAAGCGCCCCGAACAGGCGCTCCTGGTCTTCTCCTTCGAAAACCATGCGTGTCGCCGAGCCGCGGGCCTCATAGCGTTGCGCGGGCCGCGTCGGGTTTTTCGAGAAGAAGAAACTGGGCCGTTCAAGCGTACCGACCTCGGTGCCGACGGTCAACTTGAGTCCCATGCCCATGACGATATCGCCACCGCGATCGATGCGCACACTGCCGGGGATCGTGACCAAATCAGTCAGCTTGTCGTATTCAACCAAGTCGGCGGTGAGTTCCATGTCGCCCTGTTTGACGGAAACATGTCCCGTTGCCGTGACGTTCTTCTGATTGGTGCCGTCAATCTGGTCGGCGGCAATGATGCGCGGGCCGGTTTTCGGCGGAAGCTGTAACAGGCTGCCCGGCGTGGGCAGCAATCGTTCAAGTTTGAGGCCTTCCTGGATGGCGGCATCCAGTTCCGCCTGACTGGGCGCGACGGTGGGCTGCTGTGCCGAGCCCGGCGACGCGACGATGCCCGCCAGCCACGCGACGAGCAACATTGTCAATCGCATCATTTTGCGAGCGGGCACCGGGGCACGGCAGGAGAGAATCGGGAAACGGGGCACGAGGTCAGGGAGGTGGAATGAGCGCGGTATTTAAGGGGTTGCAGGTGACTGCAAGATTGGATTGCAAGACGGATTGCGCGGTGGCGGATGATAAGATCCAGTTTGTCATTACAAGAAGAACAGCATGGCTGAATCCTCCCAGTCCTTGTCATCAGCCCAGCCGCGCACCGACGCACTCAATAGCTGGCTTGCCGCAGAGCTCAATCGAGAAGGCATCACCAACTACACCATCGCGCCCGCTTCGGCGGATGCCAGTTTTCGCCGCTATTTTCGCATAACCTCCCCGGCGGGTACGCGTATCGTCATGGACGCGCCGCCCGGACAGGAGGACTGCCGCCCCTTCATCAAGGTCGCCGGTCTGATGCGCGACGCCGGTGTCCGGGCACCCGAGGTGCTGGCACAGGACGTGGCGAGGGGATTCCTGCTGCTCACCGATCTTGGCCGCCAGACCTATCTTGATGTCATCAACGAAGACAACGCGGACCGGCTCTTCCGCGAGGCCAACCAGACGCTCATCAAGTGGCAGCTTGCCTCCCGGCCGGACGTGTTGCCGGCATACCGCGAGGCACAAATTGCGCAAGAACTTGCACTGTTCACTGACTGGTATGTGGGCAAACACGTTGCCCAACGCGTCACCCAACCGACCGGCCTGACGCTGAACGACAAGCAGCGCAATACCTTGCAGTCTGCATTCGCCGCCATCACGCAACAGGCGCTCGGACAAGGCTGCGTATATGTTCACAGCGATTACATGCCCCGCAACCTGATGATTTCCGAGGTGCCGCAGGACAGTGCACCCGGCGTGCTCGACTTCCAGGACGCCGTCTTTGGTCCGGTCAGCTATGACATCGCCTCCCTGTATCGCGATGCCTTTATTTCGTGGGACGAAGAGCGCGTACTCGATGGCACGATACGTTACTGGGAGCAAGCCCGGAAAGCCGGCTTGCCGATGCCCGCGCATTTCGGTGATTTCTACCGTGACGTCGAGTGGATGGGATTGCAGCGCCATTTGCGCATCCTCGGCATATTCGCCCGCCTGAACTATCGCGACGGCAAGCCCATGTACCTCGCCGATGCGCCGCGCTTCGTCAATTACGTGCGCAAGACCAGCGAGCGATATGGTGTGTTGAGGCCGCTGCTCAAGCTGTTCGATGAGCTGAAGATCGGCGATACGGCGGTGGTCGGGTACA
>JBDTSU010000317.1:0-4456 GCA_039930965.1 Betaproteobacteria bacterium | reverse complement strand
GAAGAAAGCCGAAGACGCCGGCAACGACGACATCATGAAAGCACTCGGCGGCAAGAGCGACGATAAATCGGTGGAGCCGTCAAAGGAAGACGCCGCAGCCGACGACCTCATGAAGGCACTGGGGGGCAAGTCCGATGCGAAACCCGAGGCCAAGACCAAGGGCAAGCCCACGCCGCCCTCGGGCAAGAGCAAGGATGAACTCGCGGCGGAGGAAATCGAAAAGGCGTTGCGGGGCGGAAAGTAGCATGGGAGACTTCTTGAAATGACCTGCAAGGCGCGCCCGTGCTGGAGTTTGATTATTTTCCACGAGTAGCTTGTGCCGGTTCGCAACACGCTGACGAGCTTCCCAATCCAACCCGACATTGAAAGCGCGGACAATGGACAAAACCAGCATCGGTAAAGACGAAACGGTATTGATAACCGGCGCCTCGTCGGGTATTGGCGAGGCCCTGGCGGGCTGCTTTGCCCAGGGCGGATTCGATCTGGTGCTGGTGGCACGCAGCGTGGACAAGCTTGAGTCGCTGGCCGCCAGACTCGCCCGGCAATACAAGGTGAAGGTGTGGGTGGAACCCGCCGATCTCTCGATGCCGGACGCTGCCAGGAAACTGGTCGCCGCGATGAAGCGCCGCCGACGTGCCATCGATGTGCTGGTGAATAATGCCGGCGTGCTGCAGCACGGCACCTTCGCGGCGATGACGCCGGCGCGCCACCAGCAATTGATCGACCTCAACGTGTCGGGCCTGACCGCCATGCTCGCGCACTTCGTGCCGCCGATGGTGACGCGTGGCCATGGGCGCATTCTCAATGTCGCCTCGATCGCCGCGTTCCAGCCGATACCCACGCTCGCCACCTATGCGGCGACCAAGGCGTTTGTACTTTCGCTGAGCGAGTCCCTGTCGGAAGAACTGAAAGGCAGCGGCGTCTCGATCACGGCGCTATGCCCCGGCATCACCGCCACCAACATGCTCAGCACCGCAGCCAGCGCCAGGTCCCAACTGACCAAGCTGCCTGGATTTCTGATCGGCGACGTCGACAAGGTGGCCATTGAAGGTTACGAGGCGTGTATCCGGGGCGACGTGATCAAGGTGCCGGGCGCCATCAACCTCGCGGCCATTCTCGCCGGACGGGCGACCCCCAAGTGGCTGCTGCGGCGAGTCAGCGGGACACTGGGCCGGAAGACGATCTAGTGTTGTTCTTCATTCTGTTTGGAACTTATATGAATGGACGCGGGATTGCCCAAAGCAGTGCCTCCTTCCCCCATGAAAATGGGGGAAGGCCGGGATGGGGGTGTCTTCGCAATTGGCATCGCCCCCATCCCAGCCTTCCCCCGTTGCCGGGGGAAGCCAATTGGTGAACATGAAAATAAGTCGCATTAAATACGAAGCACTACACTAGGGAACTTCTGACACCGCAATGCGCAATCGCACGCTTCTCGTTTCAATCTGGCTGTTTGCCACGGCGGCGGCGGCCGAGGTGCAGGATAGCCTCGAGTATCGCTACTACGATGCCCCCGCCAGCCCCGGCCAGAGCCTGATGCAGTCGCTGAACAGTGCAACGCCGATCCGGGAAAACGGCCGGCGTTTTCATGGCTACACGAAATGGAACATCCGCTGGGACTTCCGGTGGCGCGAGAGCGGCGACGGGCTGTGCAAGCTGGTGTCGGCAAATACCCGAGTGACCGGCATCGTCACGTTGCCGAGGCTCACCGGCGGCGATGCCGGACAGCAAGTGGCGTTCGATCGATATGTCCTCGCCCTGACGCAGCATGAATTGGGACATTACCGGATCGGCCGGGATGCGGCAACGCAGATTGACCAGGATCTTCTGGCCCTGCCGGCGATGAGGGACTGCGCCAGTCTTGAAAAGACCGCCAACGATGGCGCGCACCGGACGCTTGAGCGCTTTCGGAATAGCGAGCGGCAGTACGATGTCACCACCGGCCATGGCAGCACACAGGGAGCACGGCTGGACAAATGATCGTGGACAAGCAAGATAAATCGGCACCCGCATTTCGCGCGTCGGCGCCCTGTCGCGTTGCCCATGCGGCTCCTTGGCGGCAACCGGTGAATCCTTTGACGATGCGCAATCTCTCCCCACAACCCCGGCACAAGATAGGGGTATGGATGTCTATCGCGGCATTTTCGAGCACGCCCCGGATGCGTTGATGGTGGTCAAAGAAGACGGGCGTATCAGCCGTGTCAACGCCCAGGCGGTGCAGATGTTCGGCTATCCCCGCGACGCGCTGATCGGCAGTTCCATCGAGATGCTGGTCCCCGCGCGATATGGCGAACATCATATTGGCCTCCGCGCCCGCTTTACCGCCCACCCGACGACGCGGCGCATGGGCACTCCGAGTCTTGACCTGTATGCGCGGCGTCGCGACGGCAGCGAATTTCCGGTCGGCATCATGCTGAGCCCGCTCGAAACCAGCGAAGGCCGGTTCACCCTGTGCGCGGTGCGCGACGTGACCGAACGCAAGGCCGTCGTCGAGGAATTGCGCCGCCGTACCATCGAGCTTGAACGGCTGCACGATCAACTGAAGGAACTCGCCAGCCGCGACAGCCTCACCGGCATGCTCAACCGCCGCACGTTCCAGGAACAGACCGAATGGATCCTGCGCAATTCGGTGCGGCGCATGGAAAGCGTCTCGCTGCTGATGATCGACCTGGATTTCTTCAAGCGTGTCAACGACGGGTTCGGGCACGGTGAAGGGGACCGCGTCCTGTTCGCGGTCGCGAATATCCTGCAGGCGACCTGCCGGCAGAACGACGTCTCTTGCCGTTATGGCGGCGAGGAATTTGCCGTGGCACTGCCGGATACCGACGAGGCCGGAAGCCGGGTGGTGGCGGAGAATTTTCGCGCGGCGGTCGAGGCCATCAAGGACCTGCCGGCGCCAATATCCACCAGTATTGGCATCGTCACCTTCACACCTGATTCGTCGATGCCGGCGGCGCTCACGCCGACGCTGTTCGCCGAACTGATCAACAAGGCCGACCAGGCACTCTATGCGGCCAAGAACGGCGGCCGCAACCAGGTTCGCCATTTCAACGCCATCGGCAAATCCGCGTAGCGGTGCCCAGAAAAAAGCCCCGTGGCACGGGGCTTTTTTCATCATGGCAGACCCTACTTCTTCGCCGGCGCCGGTCTGGCTGGTGCCGCCCTGGCGGGTGCGGACGGCTTGCTTGCCGTGCCGGCCGTCGCCATATAGTTGTCGAAGTTCTGCTCGGCAACACGGAACCAGAGGATTTGATCGTCGCGGAACACTTTCCAGGCGTCGTAGACCTTCTTGAATTTCGGATTCTTGGCCGATTCTTCCGCGTAGACTTCGTTGGCCGCCTTGTAGCAGGCGTTCATGATGTCCTTGCTGAACGGGCGCAGTTGCACGCCGTTGCTGACCAATCGCTTCAGTGCCGCCGGGTTGAGCGCGTCGTACTTCGCGACCATGTCGACATTGGCTTCCGCGCAGGCGCCTTCCAGGATGGATTTGTATTCGGGCGGCAATGCCTCCCAGGCCTTGATGTTGACGAACAGGTCCAACTCCGGACCGCCTTCCCACCAGCCGGGGTAGTAGTAGTACTTGGCGACCTTGTAGAAGCCAAGCTTCTCGTCGTCGTACGGACCCACCCACTCGGCGGCGTCGATGGTGCCCTTTTCCAGCGCGGGATAAATGTCACCTGCCGCGATCTGCTGCGGGATCAGTCCAAGCTTGGACATCACGCGTCCGGCGAATCCGCCAATGCGCATCTTCAGGCCTTTCATGTCGGCGATGGTCTTCATTTCCTTGCGGAACCAGCCACCCATCTGCGCGCCGGTGTTGCCGGCGGGGAAGTTGATGATGTTGTAGTCCTTGAAGAACTCGCGCATCAGTTCCAGGCCACCGCCGTGATACATCCATGCATTCTGCTGGCGTCCGTTCATGCCGAAAGGGATGGCGCAGGAGAAGGCAAACGTGGGGTCCTTGCCGAAAAAGTAGTACGGCGCCGTGTGACAGCACTCGACCGTCGCGTCCTTGACCGCGTCGACCGCCGAGAAGGCCGGCACGATCTCACCCGCCGCAAAAATCTGGATGTCGAACTTGCCCCCGGTCGCGGACCTGACCCGCTTGGCGATCACTTCGGCACCGCCGTAGATGGTGTCCAGGCTCTTGGCGAAGCTGGAGGTGCAGCGCCACTTGATCGTCGGCAAGGTGGCGGTCTGCGCCTGCGTCAGCGAAGGGATGGACGCGACGCCGGCGGCCAATCCGGCGCCGGCAGACGACAGGAATTTACGTCTTTGCATAAGAAGCTCCTCTGGATTTGGGGATTTGTTGTGTGGCGACGAATTTCGACTTCGACCCGGAGTATAAATCAACCCATGCGGCGCATCAGCGCGGGAAAGCGCCATTCCCCAACGACGGGCAAGCCTGACGAACCGGAACGCCATGCAGCGCTTGCCCCGGACCTGGACCGCAGGGTTA
>JBDTSU010000316.1:0-4462 GCA_039930965.1 Betaproteobacteria bacterium | reverse complement strand
GGCCGATGTGTTGTTGCGCGGCAAGGTCGTCGAGTCCGCGACGAGCGGCGCGATCCTCGGCGAAATGGCCATTATCGACAATTCGCCGCGCGCGGCGACAGTGGTGGCGCGCGAGGACTGCAGCCTGATCGCCATCAATGCCCCCCGCTTTTCCGCGCTCACCCGCGAAATGCCCGATTTTGCCCTGCACGTCATGCGCGCGATGGCGGATCGCCTGCGGCGCGTCGGCAAGCTGCTGTAGCTGACGGCAGGCGGCCATCTCCCAAGGCAAGTCAATCGGACGGGCCGAGGTCCCCGAGGTCCTCATCGTCGGGCTCGGCGCCATGGGCAGCGCCACCCTGTACCAGTTAGCCCGGCGCGGTGTGGATGCCGTCGGTATCGACCGCTATTCACCGCCGCATACGCACGGCTCGACCCACGGCGAGACTCGCATCACCCGCGAGGCCGTGGGCGAGGGCGCGGCGTTCGTGCCGCTGGCGATGCGCTCCCACCTGCTGTGGCGCGACATCGAGCGCGACACCGGCCGGCAACTGTTCAGGCAATGTGGTGGGCTGATCCTGGCGGCGGCGGGCGAACATAGCCCCTTGCACGAACAGCGCGATTTCCTCGGCAGCACCATCGCGCTCGCTGCGCAGTTCGGCATCGCCCATGAATTGCTCGATGCCGGCGCGATGCAAGCGCGCTTCCCGCCACTCCAGCTCACCGGCAATGAGTCCGGTTACCTTGAGCCCGGCGCGGGTTACCTGTTGCCGGAGACCTGCGTGAGCGCGCAACTTGACCTGGCGCGCGCGCACGGCGCGCGCATCCAGTGCGGCGAACAGGTACGCTCGATCAAGACCGATGCCCGCCGCGCGACGGTGGAAACCGACCGCGCCATCTACCAGCCGGGTGTCACCATTGTCTGTGCCGGGCCCTGGTTACCGGGCTTGCTGGCGGGCAGGCTGCCGCGTCCGCTGGTGGTGCGCCGGCAAGTGCTGCACTGGTTTGAGGCCGCCGATCCGGCTGCGTATGCGGCGGAAAGATTTCCCATCTTCATCTGGCATTGGGGCAGTGCCGGGACCGAGGTGTTCTACGGCTTTCCCGATGTCGGCGGCGGCGTGAAAGTGGCGACCGAGCAGTTGACTGACGCCACCACGCCGGACACGGTTGCCCGCGATGTCGATCCCGCGGAAAGCGAGGCCATGTTCAACGTTCATGTGGCGGGGCGGCTGCGCGGCCTGAAGCCCCGCGCCACCCGCGCCGCCACCTGCCTGTACACCAATTCAGCCGATGCCCGTTTCCTGATCGATCGCTTGCCGGACTGCGAAGGCGTGATCGTGGTATCGGCGTGTTCGGGGCACGGCTTCAAACATTCCGCGGCGATCGGCGAGGCGGTGGCGGAAATGGCCATCACCGGCCGCACACCCGATGTGTTGAAGGCATTTTCGGCATGACCATGACCTACGAGGCGTTTCTGGACGAAGTCACCACGCTCATCACCGAAAAATACGCGATGGACGACGAAGACGCGATTCGCCTGGTGATGCGCGCGCAGGCAGCCGGCTATTTCATGGAACACGACGATGATGCGGCCTTGCGAACCCTGGACCGTGCCCATCAGGATGCGCGCACGCTGTACCGGGACAGGGAGCGGTACGCGGACACGCCGCCGCCGGCATTGAACTCGTAAATCCACTCCCCGATCATTGCAATAACAATTGCTGTCATTGTCGTGGAAGCGCATAAGCGCTAACTCAGGCAGTGGTGACCTGGAAAATAGCTGTCATCCTGAGCGAAGCGAAGGATCTGGTCGCCGCGAGATCCTTCGCTTCGCTCAGGATGACATTGCCATTTTTTTGGATGGCAACGCATTAAGTTAACGCTTATGCGCGGAAGCGGAAATCCATGTTCGGCTGAGTGGAGAATGGATTCCCGCTCGGCACAACCCTTGTGGTTGTTCGCGGCAATGACAACATCTTCTGCCTCAATGAAATGGAAATTGAATAACACCGGCTTCCGGCTACTTTCCCAACAGTTCCTTCACAGCGTCGAGCAATTTGTTGACTTTACGACCGTCGCCGGTCTTGTCCTGGCGACTCGACATCCGACGCGTCATTCAACGCGGCAAATTCCGTTTAGCCGCGCAGGTTCTTGTTGAAGAATGCAATGGTGCGATTCCACGCCAGTTTGGCCGCCGCCTCGTCATAACGCGGCGTGGTGTCGTTGTGAAAGCCATGTTGCGTGCCGGGATATTTGAACGCTTCATATTTCACGCCCGCGGCCTTCAGCGCCGCCTCATACGCGTCCGCGCCCTTATTGACCCAGTTGTCGTTCTCGGCGTTGTGAATCATCAGCGGTGCCTTGATTTTCGCGGCCTCCCCGGCGCCGGGCTGGCCGCCATAGAACGGCGCGGCGGCGCCGAGATCGGCAATCCGCGTGGCCAGGATGTTGGTGATGCTGCCGCCAAAGCAGAAGCCGACCACGCCGACCTTGCCGGTGCACTCGGGCAGGCCCTTGAGAAAACCCGCCGCGTTGAAGAAATCGTTGCGCGTCCTGGCGGGATCGAGTTTGGCGAACAGCGCGACGGCCGTTTCTTCGCTGCCCGGATACCCGCCCAGTGGAAACAAGGCATCGGGCGCGAACGCGACGAAGTTTTCCAGTGCCATGCGCCGTGCCACATCCTCGATATGGGGATTCAGGCCGCGATTCTCGTGCACCACCAGCACGCCCGGCAGCTTGCCCGTCGGCTTGGCCGGCGTCACCAGGTAGCCGCGCATCTTGCCGCTGCCGTCCGGGGATGCGTATTCAACATAGCGGGCCTTGATGCGGGCATCGTCGGTCTTGATTTGTTGCGCGTCGGCGAAATTCGGCTTGAGCATCTCGAGCAACATGGTTGCCGACACGCCGGCGGTGGCATATTGCGCCGCGCCGTTCAGGAATCCGCGCCGGTCGATGCGGCCGTGAACGTACTGGTCAAACAACTGCATCACTTCCGGGGCGAAATCATTGGCGGTCTTGCGTGGCATGGAATTCTCCTGGATCGTTGCGGGGGTCGGGATGGCAATGGTGGGCGTCAAGCTAGCCTGAAGTGAATACGCGGGCAAGTATCGGCAGTTTTTCGCCTTTTCACACGGGTGCGCGGGCGCGTCACGGTTTCCTGCGCTGGTTCAGGATGCATTCGGTGAGGAACTGGTTTCGATCGAACGCCTGTCCCTTGGCGATCGCCTGCGCGTCACGCGCTTCCACCTGCGAAAAGCACGGCAGGTTGGCGATTTCGCTGTCGCTCAGTGACGCGGCGGGCGGCGTCGGTGAAGCGGATGTCGCTGCGGTGGCGGCGGAGATGTTGTCGATGCGGTCGAGGTTGATCCACAGCCGGGCTCCTCGCTGCCAGCGAATATCGTCCGACGTCACCGAAAACAGCACCCAGCCGTCCTTGCCGGTGTCGACGACCTTTGCCGTGATTTCACCTCCGCCCAACGCCATGCGATGAGTCGAACCGGGCTTGACGCCCAGCAGTTCAAGCGGTGCCGCCGAGGCGACCGGGATGAACGGCAGGTAAGCGGTTGACGCCGTCAGCAGCATCGAGGCGAGGGTGATTCTTTTCATGGGACCTCCGCGCAACAGGGTGGATATGACCGAAAGGATAGCCGAGGTCGAGGTCCGGGATGACGAACTTTCAAAGGTATCGAGATGTTTCCATTCGCCAAACTCTAGCGCTGGCGCGGGTCACCGGGCGAAAAAGCCCCAAACGGCGCGCCAATGCTGGACTTTTGCAGTTCGACCGTGAAATAGAGTCAGGCGGGCGGTCCGCGCGCGGTACAATGGCGGCGGGAGATTTTTCGTAATCCGCCCCCGCTCGTTTCACAGGCGTTTCGCCAGGCGCGCATCCCCGCCGTCGCAATTGCGACCGGCCTCGCCGCCCCCTCCCGATGAGCTCCCCGGGCATTTTGTATTAAGGCTGTCGAGATGTCATTTGCATCGCTGAATTTATCACCCGAATTGCTGCGCGCTGTCGCAGAACAAGGCTACACCGAGGCCACCCCGATCCAGGCACAAGCCATTCCGGCGATTCTCGCCGGGCGCGACATCATGGGCTGCGCGCAGACCGGCACCGGCAAGACGGCGGGCTTCACGCTGCCGCTGCTGCAGTTGCTGGCGCCGCATGCGAGCACCAGCACATCACCCGCGCGCCATCCGGTGCGGGCACTGGTGCTGGTACCGACCCGCGAACTCGCGGCGCAGGTCGAGGAATCGGTCCGCAAATATGGCAAATACGTGCCGCTGCGCATCGCCCTGATCTACGGTGGCATCGATATCAAACCGCAGCTCAAGGCGCTGCATGTCGGCGTCGAGATAGTCGTCGCCACGCCGGGCCGCCTGCTCGATCACCTGGAACAAAAAAGCATCAACCTGTCGCAGGTGGAGATCCTCGTCCTCGATGAAGCCGACCGCATGCTCGACATGGGCTTCCTGCCGGACATCA
>JBDTSU010000315.1:0-4473 GCA_039930965.1 Betaproteobacteria bacterium | reverse complement strand
GCGATAACACCAGATGCGGCCGTCGTAATACAACGCCGGTCCATCCGGATTCGCCGCCCGTTGCCGGGAGACGATTTCATGTACCCGCCCGGGCAGGGACGCCAGCACGTTGGACAGCGCGGCCATCTCGCCCGCTTCGCTCGCCTCGCTGATCACAGGCTTGCGGCGTCGCGGATCATGTTGCGGGCGATTACCAGTTGCTGGATCTGGCTGGTGCCCTCATAGATGCGGAACAGGCGAACGTCACGATAAAAACGCTCGATGGCGTAGTCGCTCACGTAACCCGCGCCGCCATGGATCTGCACGCAGCGGTCCGCGACCCGGCCGCACATCTCGGAGGCAAACAGCTTCGCGCAGGACGCCTCGGTGCTGACGTTTTCGCCGGCATCGCGGCGCTGCGCGGCATCCAGCACCATGCAGCGCGAGGCATAGAGTTCGGCCTTGCTGTCGGCCAGCATCGCCTGCACCAGTTGAAATTCGGCGATCGGCTGGCCGAACTGCTTGCGCTCCATGGCATAGCGCAAGGCGTCCCCGAGCATGCGCTCGGCCGCGCCCACGCATACGGCGGCGATGTGCAGGCGGCCCTTGTCCAGTACCTTCATGGCTGTCTTGAAGCCGACACCCTCGACACCGCCGATCAGGTTCTTCGCCGGCACGCGGCAATTGTCGAAAATAACATCGCAGGTGTGCGCGCCCTTCTGGCCCATCTTTTTGTCGATCTTGCCGAGGCTCAGTCCCGGCGCACCGCGGTCGACGATGAAGGCCGAAATGGCACCGGCGCCCTTCTTCTGCGGGTCGGTCCGGGCCATCACCGTGTAGATGCCGGCTTCGGGTGCGTTGGTGATGAAACGCTTGGTGCCGTTGAGGAGGTAATGATCGCCGGCCAGCACGGCGCTGGTGGTGAGTGACGCCGCGTCCGATCCTGAGCCCGGTTCGGTGAGCGCGAATGACGCGACCATTTCCCCGGAGGCCAGCTTCGGCAGGTAAAACGCCTTCTGTTCGGGCGTGCCGTCCATGATGATGCCCTGCGAGCCGATGCCGTTGTTGGTGCCGAACAGGGAGCGAAATGCGGGGGAGGTCTGGCCGAGCTCGAAGGCCAGGCGCACTTCCTCTTCCATCGTCAGGCCGAGCCCGCCGTACGCTTCCGGAATGCACAGCCCGAACAGACCGAGTGCTTTCATCTCCGCCACCAGGTCCGCCGGAATGGCATCCGTTTCCGCGACCAGGTTTTCGTTGGGCATCAGGCGTTCGCGCACGAAGCGCGAAATATTGTCGAGTAATGCCTGCAACGTTTCCGGATCGCGAATCATGGCGGGATGGGCCCTTTCCAGGCGACGACCTGTCGTATGATGCAGAATAGTCTACGCAGAATCTCAACACAAGGATTCGCCATGAACGATGCGCAGCAGGAGGTGCTGGTCGATCGGCCCGCGGACGGCGTCGCGCGCATCACCCTGAACCGTCCCGAGGTAAAGAACGCGCTGTCGATGAGCGTTCGCGAGCGCCTTGGCGCGCTGTTTGCCGAACTCGGCGCCGACGCCGGCACGCGCGTTATTGTCCTGACGGGCGGTCCGCAGGGTTTTGCCGCGGGCGCCGACATTCGCGACATGGCCGAACGCGGGGCGGCCGAGATGATGTTGCGCCGCACGCACATTCATTGGCAGGCAATCAGTGAATGCCCGAAACCCATCATCGCCGCCGTCAACGGTTACGCGCTGGGTGGCGGCTGCGAGCTGGCGATGCATTGCGACATCATCATCGCCGGCGAGAACGCCAGTTTCGGCCAACCGGAAATCCGCGTCGGCATCATGCCCGGCGCGGGCGGCACGCAGCGGCTGACGCGCGCCATCGGCAAATTCCAGGCGATGCGCATGCTGCTTACCGGCAAATCGATCAGCGGACGCGAGGCTTTCGCCATGGGATTAGCCAGCGAGGTCGTGGCCGATGACAACGTGCAACAGGCCGCGCTGGACATGGCCATCGGCATCGCCGCCATGCCGCCGCTGGCCATCATGCAGATCAAGGAAGTGGTGCGCGCCGGGCAGGACGCGCCACTGGAAACCGCGCTGATGCTGGAGCGCAAGGCATTCCAGCTGCTGTTTGATTCCGAAGACCAGAAGGAAGGCATGCGCGCCTTCCTTGAAAAACGCAAGCCGACGTACAAAGGCCAATGAGCCGCAGATGAATGCTCCCGAATCTCCGGGTTTCACGTTGGGCGTGATCGGCGCCGGATTGATGGGCGGCGGCATCGCCCAGGTCGCGGCGCAGGCCGGCATTCGCACATTGCTGTTCGATGCGCAGGCGGGTGCCGCCGTCAAGGCAAAACAAAATATCGCCGCCACTTTTCAGCGCCTTGCCGCCAAGGGCAGGATGTCCGACGACGCGGTGGCAAAGGCGCTGCAGCAGGTCGAGCCGGTCGAATCGCTGGACGCGCTCGCCGACTGTGACACCGTGATCGAGGCGATAGTCGAGAATCTCGAGGTGAAACGCGATCTGTTCGCCCGGCTGGAAAAAGTGGTCGGCGCCGACTGCGTGCTGGCAACCAATACGTCCTCGCTATCGGTGACGGCGATCGCGGCGGCCTGTGCTACGCCTTCGCGAGTGGCCGGATTCCATTTCTTCTCGCCGGTACCATTGATGAAGATCGTCGAGGTCATCGATGGCGCGAGGACCGAGCCGGCGGTCGGCGCAAAGCTCGTGGCGCTTGCTACCCGTATGGGACACGCGCCGGTGCGGGCCAGGGATACGCCGGGCTTCATCGTCAATCATGCCGGCCGCGCGTATGGCACCGAGGCCTTGCGAATACTGGGCGAAAACGTTGCCGCGTTTCACGAGCTTGATCGCATCCTTCGCGACGGCGCGGGTTTCCGCATGGGCCCCTTCGAGCTGCTTGACCTGACCGGGCTGGATGTCTCGCAGCCGGTGATGGACTCGATCTACCACCAGTATTACGAGGAGCCGCGCTTTCGCCCCTCGCCGCTGCTGATGCAGCGCAAGCACGCCGGTATGCTCGGCCGCAAGAGCGGCGAAGGGTTCTACAAATATATGGGCGGGGCCATGCAACCGATACCATCCGCCGCGCCGCCGGCTGCGCGCCCGGCGAGTGTCTGGGTCAGCCGCCGGTACCCTGAGTCGCATGCGCTGGTTGCGTTCCTGGTCTGGGATCTCGGCGGCAAGCTCGAAGACGGCGAGCGGCCTTCGGACGAGGCACTTTGCGTGGTGACGCCGCTGGGCGGAGACGCCACCAGCCGCGCCGTCGCCGAGCGACTTGATCCGCGTCGCACGATCGCCTTTGACGCGCTGTTCGGCACCACCACCCACCGCACGCTGATGGCTACCCCCGTCACCACGCCCGCGATGCGCGAGGCCGCGCTCGGGTTGTTTCAGGCCGACGGCGTGCCGGCCTCGATGATTCGCGACAGCGCGGGCATGGTCGCGCAACGGGTCGTCGCCCATATCGTCAATGTCGCCTGCGATATTGCCCAGCAAGGCATCGCCACGCCCGCGGATATCGATCGCGCCGTGACGCTGGGCCTCGGCTATCGGCAGGGTCCGCTGGCGATGGGCGACACGATCGGCCCCGGCACGATTCTCGCCATCCTTGAGGCATTGCAGGATTTTTACGGCGATCCACGCTATCGCCCCAGCCCGTGGCTGAAGCGCCGGGCACGGCTGGGGATTTCATTGCTGACGACTGACCCAACCTGACTGTGTTCTTCTCAATCATTTGTCGTCCCAGCCTCTGTCCCCATGCGCTAACCTGTTCCAATTCGCTGGAAAGCAGGTTGGGTTAGGCGAAGCCGTAACCCAACAGGCAGCCGCTGAACTTCGTAATTCCGTTGGGTAACGCCGCTTCGCGTCTAACCCAACCTGCGCAAGCATCCATATCGTTTCTATTGTGAATTTGATTAAGTAAGCGCATATGAGCTCCCGCTGGGACGACGGCTCTTTCGTCATTCTTCATGGCGGTCACGTATGTTTGCGGCCCTTGTTGCCGCACCGGGAAATTGGAAATTGAATGAGGATCCTCCATGCTTGACGCCTACATCTACGACGGTTTGCGCACCCCCTTCGGCCGTCATGCCGGAAAACTCGCCGGCATCCGCGCCGACGACCTGCTGGCCGGTGTTTTGCACGAACTGACCAAAAGGTCGGCATTTCCGGTGGAACAAATCGAAGATGTCATCATCGGCTGCACAAACCAGGCCGGTGAAGACAGCCGCAACGTGGCGCGCAATGCCGTGCTTGCCGCGGGCCTGCCCGCCACCCTCCCCGGCCAGACCGTCAACCGCCTGTGCGCCAGCGGCTTGGCGGCGGTGCTCGATGCCGCGCGCGCGATTACCGCCGGCGAAGGCGAGCTGTACCTGGCCGGCGGCGTGGAAAGCATGAGCCGCGCGCCGTTCGTCATCGCCAAGGCCGAAAGCGCTTTCCAGCGCGAAATGAAAAGCTACGACACCACCATGGGTGCGCGTT
>JBDTSU010000314.1:0-4542 GCA_039930965.1 Betaproteobacteria bacterium | reverse complement strand
CGTGTGACCGGTACCGATGGTACGGGGCTCAACATCGATCAGCCCGGTAATCGGCAATGTCGGGTTGATCGGTAACTCAAAGGTGCCTACGGCCCCGTGCACTTTGCGCGAAACAACCGCAGTCAGTGAAAGGCCTGGACCGGTCGACGTGACCGTAAAGCTCTGCGTCACCTGTGTTGCCGCATTGAAATTGCTGTTTCCACCCTGCGCTGCCGCGATGCTGCAGGTACCCGGGTTGACAATGGTGACCGTTGTACCCGACACCGTGCAGACCAGCGTGGTCAGCGACGTAAAAGTCACGGTCAGACCTGAACTCGCAATCGCGCCGATGGTGAACGGCGGATCGGTATCCTGCTTGTTGGCAAGCGCATCAAACGTAATCGTCTGATCGGCCTTGTTCACCACCTGCGACAGTGCCGCCGACGTACTGGCGAGCGTCGCCGCATTGCCTTGGTAGATCGCCGCCATCGACTGCGTGCCGCCACCCAGCACGCTGGTCGTGCAGGTCGCGGTACCCGAGGCAAGCGCCTGTCCCGTACATCCCGCGATATTCACGCCGCCCGCCTGAAACGCGACCGGTGTACCGTTCACGCCGCCAGTCACGGTTGCGGTAAATGTCACGTTGTCGCCGAAGACTGACGGGTTCAGTCCACTGGCGAGCGAGGTCGTGGTCGCGGTCGGATAGATGGTGCTGACGGGTACGAAGGAAGGCCCGCCGACCGCACCATAGCCCATCTGCCCATTCGCATTCGACCCCCAGCAGGAACTGGTGCCGGCGCTGAACAGTGCGCACGTAAATTTCGCCCCGGCGGCAATCGCGGTGACACCGGACACAATGACGTCTACCGGCGTATTGCGGTTGGTGGTGGAACCGTCGCCCACCTGGCCTTCGGAATTGGCCCCCCAGCATTTCACCGCGCCGCCGGTCAGCAGCGCGCAGGTATGAAATTCGCCGGCGACAATGGCGGTCACCCCGGACGAAAGACCGGTCACGTCCGCCGGCGATTCAACGAGGATCGGCCCGCTGCCATCACCGATGGCGCCGGCGGAGTTATCGCCCCAGCATTTCACGGCGCCCCCGGTCGTCAGGGCGCAACTGTGATCGGAGCCGGCGGCGACAGCGGCGATCCCCGAGGTGAGTCCGGCAACCTGAAAGGGCGCGGGTTCAAAATTGACATCGGCAATCGGGTTGCCGAGCTGGGCGCCGAAGTTTGCCCCCCAACAGAGCGCGGCACCCGACGTGGTCACCGCACAATTGTGGTTAAAGCCACCGGCGATCGCCGTCACGCCCGATCCCAGGCCGGAAACACCGACCGGCGCCGGTTGATCGGCTGTGGGCGCGGTTCCCGTGCCTAACTGGCCATTGTTATTCTTGCCCCAGCACTGGACGCCGCCGCTGACGAGCGCGCAAGTATGGCTGCGGCCGCCAACGATCCTGGTGACACCCGCGCCGAGCCCCGATACGCCAACCGGCAACAGGCGCTGGATAATCGAGCCATCGCCAATCTGGCCATTGGCATTCGATCCCCAGCACATGGCGGCACCGAGACTGGTGACCGCGCAGGAATGCGAATAGCCCGCCGCCAGTGCCGTGCTATTGAACGGCACGCCGATCACGTTGTTCGGCGTGGTGCGGTCGGTGGTGGTGGTGTCCCCCAGTTCGCCGGTGTCGTTGGCACCCCAGCAAACGACCCCGCCGGCCGGTGTGAATGCACAGGTGTGATCACCGCCCGCCACGATAGCCTGGGCGTGTGCCGGGGGGGCGAACAAAAACAGGCAGATGGCCAGGCTGACGAGCAGGGCACAGGCCAGCTTGTTCGCCGACACGCTGACAGGCGATGCATCCATGTGAATGTTACGGACCCAGCGCGAGGCCGGATGCGCAATCAAAAGCGTGTCGTCCCGCCCGCGCCGACGCGCAGCCGGGATTGACGAAAATGCAGCACGGTGCGCATCGTGCATAGATTGCGTCCTATCGAACAGATTATTGTTGTGATTTCGTGCCGGGTGCAATGTACCAGGCACCAGGAAAACCCAGTCTGCCATGCTACCCGAATGGCCCTTCCCGTGCAGTTCCCCGCATGCACGTTTTTGACTATGCGCCGGGCTGGCAGACAATTCTGTGACGTGCCGCACAATCAGTCGATTGTTGCGGCGCATCAATGTCGTACGTGGCGTTTCTTGCGCCTAAGGTTCCCGGACGAAGGCCGCGCTGGTCAAATGTGGTTGTGTCAAGTTTGCGCCAGTGCCGATTGACCAGGAAGTAATCGCGTCAGGCGCGCTTCTCTAAACGTCAAGGCGACGGCACACAGTCATACGTCAGCACAATTTCGCTGCCGAGATCAACCACGTCAAACGCCGTGACTGGAATGCTGTTAAACGTCTGATTGTTGATGTTCAACGTGTCCCACTTGGCAGTCGAAAGACGATCATCAGCAAAAGTGAGTGCAATATTGCCGCCGTCAGACAGGATCATTCCGTACTTTTTGAGTGCGCGCAGGATGACCCTGGCATTAGCGTTGTAGGGGGTTTCGTCAAAACCCGCCTGAAGGCGAAAGCGCACGCCGTAGGGTGGCGCGTCGGGATTGTTGCTCGATGGACCACCCGCGTGCGTCGCGGGATGCACGTAAACGCCTGCTTTCATGCGCCCGTTGGGAAGGATGAATCGCAATGCGTGCGGGACATCGCCTGCGGCGACTTCGTCGGCAGTCGGAATGAGAGCCGCCATTGGCAAGCCGGCCGCATCGGCCGAGGTGCACTGCTCGCCACGTAGTTCAGGCGGGTATTGTTTGGTCAGGTCCCAGACAAAGGCGCCCAGCGCGGTCATGCTACTGGCGGTGCCGGTGGCGTTGTACAGCTCATAGAGTTTCTTCTCGGTTCGTTCGACTACCAGCACGTGGCAGTCGTCGGCGGCCGGGTTGCACGCGTAGCCCGCGTTTCCCTCGGTGTTGCCGTTCAGCGGCAGAGGCATTTGCAGTGGTGTGGCATCTCCGTCCGGCACGTAGTAACCCGATGCAGCACTGATGGTGCCGCGCGGCGTGCTGCTATCGGCGTAGAGGATGGCAATCGAGCGATCTGTTTGTAACACGTTGCCATTACCCCAACCACCCAATTGGTTCGCTAGCGCATTGATGATCGCCACGGATCGCAACGACGGCGGCAGCCCGGACACATCTTTGTTCCACGGATTCGGCTTCTCAAACAACCCCGGCAGCACAGCACTGTTCACCGTGATGCCCGCCTGCGAACCGGTCAACGTGCCATTGCCCGTGTCGGTCACGGTGACAGACTGTGTGCCCACCGTGTTGAAGGTAACGGCAAAGGCGTGCACGCCGTTGTCACCGGCGGTGAACGTGTAGTCAGCGGGCAACGTGGCGGCGGGATCGCTGCTGGTGACATGCACCGTGCCGCGGTAACCGGTGGCGATGTTGGCGAGCGCGTCGCGCAGGGTCACGGTGACGGACCCCGCGGTACCAGCCGTGATCGGACTGGCAAGACCGGCTACCGCCATGGCCGACGCGGGCCCGGGATTGACCGTAATGCCGACGTCCGCACTGCTGCTTGCCAGGCCATCGCTGGCGGTCAGGCGCAGGACGTAATTGCCGGGCCCGGCAAAATTCGCCGAAGTACTGAGCGCATTCGCATCGCCAAAGGTCACCGTGAAGGGGCCGCTGAATCGCGACCACGTCGTCGTCAGCGCGCCCGGCGGGTTGGGCAGGCCGTCGTCGCTGGCGGTACCGGCAAGCATGGCCGCCGACGGCAGCGTGATGGTCTGGTTGCCGCCGGCATTGACTACCGGCGGGGCATTGAACAGTCCCGAGCGCCGCTTGACCGCGGAGACATCGGCGGCGGTCACAAGGCCGGACGCGTTTACGTCATAGCCAAAATTGGAGGTACCCACCGTCTGGCCGCTGCGCGCCTTGAGCCGGCTGATATCGGGCAGCGTCAACGTCCCGGAATTGTCACTGTCACCCAGCCGGAAGCCCATCGAGGCGGCAAAGTGATTGACGTTGCCATTGACGTTGTCCAATGAAACCGTCACGCGCCGGTTATCGGCGATACCGGTGAGCGTGACGATGACTTCGGTGGCATTGCCCGGATTGACCAGGGCACTCGCCGAACCGATGGCGGCCGCCGAGACATCCACCGCCGTCGCGGTGCCGGGCTGCGCAATCGCGGAATCGAACTGGAAGACGATTGCGTGGCCGGCGCCGATATCGCGCGCCTCAAACGTGACGGCGCCGGTAATGTTTGCGCTCGTATCGATCAGCAAGTCGAAAGTGCCGTTGCCGAGCGGATGGGTCTTTCGCGATTGCACACCGGTTAGGGACTGCGCCGACGCCGTCAATGCGGATAACGTGCACGCAATAAGCGCCAATGCAACAAGACTCGAGCGAACGGTGAGAGGCATGATTTTGTTTTCCTGTTTTTTGTCGCCACGCTGCCGAAAAACGGCAGTAAAAGGTTGATTTACGCACGCTCAGGTGACGCTCTTTAGCGGGGCAGGCAAAGCCATCGTTTGGCCCCGCCGGTGATGTGCTG
>JBDTSU010000313.1:0-4546 GCA_039930965.1 Betaproteobacteria bacterium | reverse complement strand
CCTTGCCGGCGATGTCCCACAAGGCGATGTCGATGCCGGACAGGCCGAAAATGACCGGGCCGCTGCGCCCGAATATGTGCAGCTTCTGCTGCATTTCCTGCATTAGCGTTTCAATCGCCAGCGCGTCGCGGCCGATGCACATCGGTGCGAGGATCTGGTCGATGGCGACTTTGGTAGCCGGGATGACGTTGTAGCCGAAGGCCTCGCCCCAGCCAGTGACGCCGTCGTCGGTGCTGACTTTCACCAGCAGCACATCCGCGGTCTGCCACGCCTTGCCGCCCCAGACCTCGGTGTCCGACGGGCCGCCGCTGGTGTAGGGAATGCGCAGCACCATGGTTTCGATCTTGTCGATTTTCATTTTTGTTCTCCGCCCCACGTGCAAAAGAAGCGAATGATAGGCGAGGTGCGGCGTGGCTGCACGCGCCCGACGCGCAGTCAGGGCAAAAAAAGGGCATTGCGGTCGCAACGTCCTTGACGGGTGCCGGCAGATGCCGGTGGCTCAGTGGTCCCCGCGCCGCCGCCACGACGTCACGCGCCGATCTCGGTTGGGCGCCGCGGTTTACCAATATCCGGGAGATCGTGGACCATGCCTGGAGCGGGGAATTGAAACTGGCGAGGCGGGTCGCGGCCCCGCCGCGCGAACTCGCTCACGCGACGTCCGCGCAATGCTTCGTACCCATGCGCGCGTCCTGTCAATTGCAACGGCGATGGGCTGGCATCGCGGCGTTTGCCAGCAGGGAGATCTCACGATGAAGGCAATGATCCTGGCGCAGCAGAATTTTCGCCGGCGATGCGCTGATCGACGGTGAGCTGTGCGCAGCTGTTGCCGGGCACAAGCACAAGGGCGCGCTGTCGGGCTGGCATTGGGGCGACGCACGCAATCGTGCGATTCGGTGTGCCGCCTGAACGCGGGCATCCCGCGCGTCACATCGTGGTGCGGTATCTCCGGTAGTAGCTCATGACCCGCGGCACGTAGGTCATGGTCTCCTGGAAGGGCGGAATGCGATTGCCTGCCCTCAACACGGCGTTCTCGCCGGCGTTGTAGGCAGCGACGGCAAGCTGCACGTCATTGTTGAACATGCGGACCAGGTCGCGCAGGTAGCGAGCGCCGCCGTTGATGTTCTGCGCCGGGTCGAGGCGATTCGTCACGCCATAGCGTCGGGCGGTTTCCGGCATCAGTTGCATGAGGCCGACGGCGCCCTTGCGCGAGCGGGCGAATGGGTTGTAGCCGGATTCCGCGGCGATCACCGCATGGATCAGCGCGGCATCCAGCCGCGTGACTTTCGCGGCATTCTGGATGTGCCCGGCGTAGCGCGCCCGCTGCTTCTCGTCGTAGTTGCGGATTTCACCAGCCAGCGTCTCGGTGACCGGGTCGATCTTGCGCTTTTCCTTCAGGTAAACCTTGAAACGGCTGTCCTGCGGCACGTTGGTGAAGTGCACCGCGCCGTCCGCATCGACATAGCGATAAATGTCGGCATGCGCAATTCCGGCATAAAGCGCCGGAACCAGTATCAGGAGAAGCCGGATATCCATTTATATACTCAGGCGAGCAACTTCCAGGCCATTGCCACGGCCCCAACAGTGGGCCGCACGGCGGCATGCACCATTCTGGCCCTATTGACGGGCCGCTGCCCGACAGATTTCAGGCCGCCGCGGCGCGGCGCGGCGGAATCAGCACGGTGGCGAGCGCGGCGATCACCAGGCCCAGTGCGGCGTATTCCTGCCACTGCGGCGATTCCCCGAGCAGCCAGATGCCGCTGAATACGCCGACAATCGGGATCATTAGCGTACTCAGCGAAGACACGCCGGCCGGGGCGGTCGTGGCGATCCTGAACCAGGCCCAGTAGCAAAAAATGAAAACGAAGGTCATGTTGTAGACCAGTCCGATGGTGGCGGCGGTGCCGATCGGCCGCCAGTCGCCCCAGTCGATCAGCAAGGCGCCGAACATGATCGGCAATCCGCCTATCAGCAACTGCCAGGCGGTCAGCACGGTGGTGCTCACGCTGGTGGGAAAGCGCCGCATGATGACCGTGCCCAGCGCCCAGGCGATCGCGCCGGTCAGCACCAGCATCGCGCCCAGGGGCGACGCGCGCATTGCGCTGAATTCCCCGCCCAACAATACCGCCATGCCGGCCATGCCGAGCAGCAGGCCGAGCAGCCGGCGCCGCGTGAGTTTTTCGTGAAGGATGAAAACCGACAGGATCACGGTCCATACCGGCATGCTGTAGGCAAGGATGGCACTGCGCCCGGCCGGGAGCATCCTCAGGCCGTAGCCGATGGCCACGTTCCACAAGGTGACATTGCAAATCGATGCGGCGATCAGCCAGCCCCACTGATGCCGCGGTACCCGAATCGTCTGACGATTGAAGCGGGCAATGGCGAACAGGCCGATGGCACCCGAGCCGACGCACAGGCCGCGAAAGGTCCACACCGGCAACTCGGCCAGGGTCATTTTCATCAGCGGCCAGTTGAAACCCCAGCCCAGCGTCAGCAGGGCGAGCAGGATCCACATCGAGCGCGGCAAGGTCTGGTGTTGTTGCGGGGCCATGTTGCGCGCCGGAAAAAAAGAGGGCGAAGTTTACCTGAACGAAACAGCCGGTGGACGCGGCTCAAGTGACGGCGGTCGGCGCCGGAGGGGCCATGCACGCGGCCCTCGCCCCCTTGCGAAGGGACAAAGGGTGGCATGCTAACATCGCCGCATGAATACCCGCCCGTTTGCGCGCTTCATAATTTTCTGGGGTGTCAACACCCTGTCGTTATGGGTGGCGGACGGCTTGTTCGAGGGCATCTCGTTTTCGACGGCGCAAGCCTTGTTTATTGCCGGCCTGATGTTGGGTTTCGTGAATACGTTCCTGAAGCCGGTGCTGGTGATCCTGACGCTGCCGTTGTCGATCGTGACCCTGGGCCTGTTCGTGCTGGTTATTAACGCGCTGATGCTGTTGCTGGTTGCGTGGATCGTGCCGGGTTTCATCGTGACGGGTTTCTGGTCGGGATTCTTCGTGGCCATTTTTGTCGCGCTGTTCAGCTTCATCGTAAATTCGCTGATCGGCATAAACCGGGTCAAGATACGGCGCATCGAGTGAACGCACGCGCTGCCGCGACGGCAGGCGATCGAAATTCAAAAAAATCAACCGGGAGGAAAAAATGCAGAAGTACCAGATGTACATCGGCGGCGAATGGGTCGCTCCATCGTCGGGCGAATGGTTCGAGAGTTTCAATCCCTTCACCGGTGAGCCCTGGGCAATGATTGCGCGCGGCAATGCGGCCGATGCGGATCACGCTGTGCGCACTGCGCATGCCGCCTTTACCGACGGCCCCTGGCCGCAGATGACAGCGACGCAGCGCGGTGCGCTGCTGCGCAAGCTCGGCGATCTGGTGGCGCAGAATGCGCAGTATCTTGCCGAGGTCGAGGTGCGTGACAACGGCAAGCTGATTGCCGAGATGGGGGCCCAACTCAATTACGTGCCGCAGTGGTACTACTATTTCGGTGGACTGGCCGACAAGATCCAGGGCGCGGTCATTCCGCTCGACAAGAAAGGGTATTTCAACTTCACTCGCTACGAGCCGCTGGGCGTAGTGGTGGCGATCACGCCGTGGAATTCGCCGCTGATGCTGACCGCGTGGAAACTGGCGCCGGCCCTCGCCGCGGGCAACACCGTGGTCATCAAGCCGTCCGAGTTCACCTCGGCGTCCGCGCTGGAGTTCGTCAAGCTGGTGGAGCAGGCCGGCTTCCCCGCCGGCGTGGTCAATGTCGTGACCGGTTACGGCAAGGAAGCGGGCATGCCGCTGGTCGAGCATCCGCTCACCGCCAAGATCACTTTCACCGGATCGGACGCGACCGGACGGGTAATCGCTGAAACGGCGGCGCGCGGCTTCAAGAAGGTCGGGCTCGAACTCGGCGGCAAATCGCCGAACATCGTGTTCGAGGACGCGGTGATCGAGGACGCGGTCAACGGGGCCGTATCCGGTATTTTCGCCGCGACTGGACAAACGTGCATCGCCGGCTCGCGGCTGTTGCTGCAGGAATCGATCCACGACGCATTCGTCGAAAAACTGCTGGCGCTGGCCAAGACGGCCAAAATGGGTAACCCGATGAGCCTGGAAACCCAGGTTGGTCCGGTGACCACGCAACCCCAATACCAGAAAATACTGTCTTACATCGACGTGGCGAAGAAGGAAGGAGCGAAACTGCGCATGGGCGGCGGCCCCGCTACACGACCGGAATGCGGCAAGGGCTGGTTCGTCGAGCCGACGATCTTTACCGGAGTGGACAACAAGATGCGCATCGCGCAGGAAGAGGTATTCGGGCCGGTCCTCGGGATCATTCCCTTCAAGGACGAAGAGGATGCGCTGCGTATTGCCAACGACGTGCGCTTCGGCCTCGGTGCCGGCGTGTGGACCAACGACATCGGCCGCGCGATACGCATGTCTGAGCGCATCAAGTCCGGTACCGTATGGGTCAACACCTATCGCGCGGTGAGCTTCATGTCGCCGTTCGGCGGCTACAAGGACAGCGGCATGGGCAGGGAAAACGGCCAGAGCGCCA
>JBDTSU010000312.1:0-4547 GCA_039930965.1 Betaproteobacteria bacterium | reverse complement strand
GATTTCCTCCTCGACCGGATAGGCCATCGACATCGCCCGCCTCAGGGCAATGTTTTCAGGGGCGTAACCACCGACGACGTTTGCCTTGCCGTCGATAGTGTCGGCCATGTTGAAAGTGGTATAGGTCAGCCATGCCACCTCGTCGGGGCGGGTCACCATGCCGCGCTTGACGAGATTGGGCGCCAGCTTGCCGCCGGGCATGGCAGTATCGATGAAGGGCGTGGGAATCGGCCGGATGAAGTCGTAGTCGTTGTTCAGAAACGCCAGCCAGCGCGGCTGCTCTTCCTCGACGATGTAGACCTCGATCCGGCCCACCAACGGCAGGCGCTTGCCCTTGAGGTGCTCGATGATCGCCCGGTCGCGCGGGTCGTCGCTGCCGGCGCTGGAGAAATACTCCTCGCGAAAATCCGGATTGGCCTCCAGCACCACCCGCGACGCGCGGCGCCAGTCCTTCAGCAGGTAGGGCCCGGTGCCGACCGGATGTTCGGCGAAGCCGGCCCCGTAGTATTCGACCACTTCGCGCGCGACCGCCGCGGTCGCGGGCATGGTCAGGATATAGATCAGGTTGTAGTCCGGCGCGGTCAGGCGAATGATCAGCGTATACGGGTCGGGCGCTTCCAGTCCCGCAATAGGCTTGTCGTAATCGAACTTGCCGGTCTGCTTCGCTTCCGCCACCAGTTCGTCGCCGCCCCGCAGCTTGCCGTCGAACAGGAACTGCCATTGTGCGCGCAGCTTCGGGTCGAGCATGCGCTTGATGCTGTACACATAGTCGCCGGCCACCAGTTCGCGCTTCCTGCCCTTGAATGCGGCGTCATCGGTGAAGGTGATGCCGCGCTTCAACTTGATGGTGTAAGTCCTGCCGTCGGCGGAAATTTCCGGCAAGGCCACGGCTGCGCGCGGCTGCAGTTTGATCGGGCGGGCAAGGTGATCGTACTGCAGCAGCGAATCAAAAATGTTGTCGCACAGCGTGCCGGTCATTTCGTCGGATTCGACGACGCAATCAAAGCCCTTTTCGGCCGACTGCACCGGTGTGCGCAGGACCTTGTTCAAGTCCGCCGCGTGGGACCACGCAGTGAGCCCGGCCATGCACATCACCAGCCATGCCCGCACCGAATGCCGCGGCATCGTCAATGCAGGATCCGCGACACGCCTTGCTCTTCGGCCGTCGTCCCCTGCGGAGAAATCGAGCCGTGGTGCAGCACCATGCGCCAGCCGTTGGGTGTCAGCAGGAAGACGTTCGTGGCCAGCACCGGCGACATCGCCGGCGCCTGGCCCGGTACCGCAAAGGTCTCGTAGACACTGTGGATGGCCAGTGTCTGCCCTTCCTGCTTGCGCAGCTCGCTGACCTTCATATTCACATTCGGTCCGTGCGAGAAAATTTCGGCAAAACTCTCGCGGATCGCCGTCAGCCCTGCCAGCCGCGATCCTTGTGGATGAATGCAGATCACCCCGGGTTCGTCAGCCCAGACGGCCGACATCAGGTTCAGGTCGGCACGCTCGAAGGCGTCATAAAAAGCCGCCTCGCAATCGGACGGCGTCGGGAACAATTTGAGGGTCTTCTTGGCCATGCGCGATGATAACGCGTTCATCCGGGCGTAATGAAACCGGCTGCTTTTGGCGTAAACTTTCCCGCTGCGGTGTGGCCGGCGAAATTCCACATTCGCTTCGCCCCGATGTCGTTGCATCCGGCCGGTCGTCCCCAGTCCCCTGTTCCTTTTCCAATCCTCACGGAGAAAACCATGATCCGCTTTACCGTAAACGGCGAACGCCTTGAAACCGATGTGGCACCGGATACCCCCTTGTTATGGTTCCTGCGTGACAACCTGCAGCTGACCGGCACCAAGTACGGTTGCGGGATCGCACTGTGTGGCGCCTGCACGGTCCACGTGAATGGTGAGGCGGTGCGCGCCTGTGTGACGCCGCTGTCGGCGCTGGCCGGCAGGCGCATCACCACCATCGAGGAGATCGGCAAGACACCGGTGGGCAAGAAGGTGCAGGAGGCCTGGCTGGCCGAAGATGTGGTGCAATGCGGCTATTGCCAATCGGGGCAGGTGATGGCCGCCGCGGCGCTGCTGGCCAGCAACAAGGCGCCAACCGACGCCGATATCGATACCGCGATGAATGGCGTCATTTGCCGATGCGGAACGTATAACCGCATTCGTGCCGCCATCAAGGTCGCCGCCGGTCCCGGCGTCGCGACGGTCAAGCCCGGTGTCAAGCCGCCTCACAAAGCCGCGTCGAAAGCCTAGGGAGATGACGATGAAGACACGCGCCAAATACCCGTTTTCTACCCCATTTGCTACCCCGTTTGCAACCCCGCCTGCCACGCCGATCAACTCCCGCCGCCGGTTTCTCAAGGCGTCCACCGCCGCGACCGGCGGACTGGTCATCGGCTTTCACCTGCCCGGCGGCAACAAGCTCGCCCACGCGCAGGCGCCGCAAGGCCCCAACCTGAACGTGCCCAACGCTTTCCTGCGCATTGCCCGCGACGGCTCGGTCACGGTGCAGGTGAAACACCTCGAGTTCGGCCAGGGCGTGATGACCTCGCTGCCCATGCTGGTGGCCGAGGAGCTCGACTGCGATTGGAGCAAGGTGCGTTCCGAACTGGCGCCGGCGGCGCCGGTCTATGCACATACCGCATTCGGTATGCAGGCCACCGGCGGTTCATCCTCGGTGGTGAATTCGTGGGTGCAGATGCGCACCGTCGGCGCGATGGCGCGCAGCATGCTGATTATCGCCGCCGCCAACCGCTGGAAAGTCGATGCGACAAAATGCCGCGCGGAAAACGGCGTGGTGATCGGCCCGGGCGGCAGGAAGGCGGCCTTCGGCGCACTGGCCGATGCGGCGAATGCCCTCAAGGTGCCGGAAAAGGTGGAACTGAAGGAGTCGAAGAATTTTCGCCTCATCGGCAAACCGACCCGGCGCATCGATGCCGCCACCAAGGTTAACGGTGCGGCCAAATTCGGCCTCGATGTCACGCAGAAGATGCTGCCCAACCTGCACACGGCGCTGGTCAAGCACCCGCCGGTGTTCGGCGCGCGCGTGGGCAGGATCGATGCGTCGAAAGTCCATGGCATTCCCGGCGTGACGCATGTCGTGCAGATATCCAACGGCGTGGCGGTGGTGGCCAAGAGCTTCTGGGCCGCCAAGCTCGGCCGCGACGCGCTGGTGGTGGAATGGAAGATCGACGATGCCGCCCGGGTCAACAGCGTCGATTTCAAGAAATCCTATCGCGACCTCGCGGCGACGCCGGGCCCGGTGGCCAAGGCGGGCAGCGTGGACGCGCTGAAGACCGCGGCGAAGACCGTCAGCGCCGAATACGATGTGCCGTTCCTGGCCCATGCGCCGATGGAGCCGCTCAATTGCACGGTGGACCTGAAGGCCGACCGCTGTGAAATCTGGGTAGGCTCGCAATTCCAGACGGTCGACCAGGGCGCCGCGGCCAGGGTGGCCGGTCTCAAGCCCGAGCAGGTGACACTGCACACCATGATCGCCGGGGGCGGCTTCGGCCGTCGCGCCAATCCGGCCTCCGATTACATCATCGAGGCGGTGGAAATCGCCAAGGATGCCAAGGTGCCGGTGAAGACGGTGTGGACGCGCGAAGACGATATCAAAGGCGGCTACTACCGGCCGCAGTTTGTGCACACGGTCACGGCCGGCCTGGATGCGAGCGGTCGCATCGCCGCGTGGGATCACGTCATTGTCGGCCAGTCGATCATCACCGGCACGCCGTTTGAGTCGTTCATGGTCAAGGACGGCGTCGATGCCACCAGCGTCGAGGGCGTGGCCGATACGCCGTATGACATCCCCAACATGCGGGTCATGGCACACACACCCAAATCGAGCGTGCCGGTGCTGTGGTGGCGTTCGGTCGGGCACACCCATACCGCCTTTGTGATGGAGACCATGATGGATGACCTGGCCCGGGCCGCCGGCAAGGACCCGGTCGCGTTTCGTCGCGATTACCTCGGTAAGCAGCCGCGCGTGCTAAAAGTGCTCAACCTGGCTGCGGAGAAATCCGGCTGGGGTGGCCCGGTGCCGAAAGGCGTCGGCCGCGGCATCGCGGTGCACGAGAGTTTTGGCACGGTCTGCGCGCATGTGGCCGACGTCAGCATCGACAATGGCCGGATCAAGGTATTGCGGGTGGTGTCGGTCATCGATTGCGGGCTGGTGGTGAACCCGCTGACGGTCACGGCACAGGTCGAAAGCGCCACCGCGTTTGGCCTGAGCGCCGCGCTCTACAGCCGCATCAGCCTCAAGGACGGCGTGGTGGAGCAAAGCAACTTCCACGACTACCCGGTACTGCGCCTGAGCGAAATGCCGAAGATGGAAGTGCATATCATGCCGGGCGGAACCGAACCGACCGGTGTTGGCGAGCCGGGCACGCCGCCGATTGCGCCGGCGGTATCGAATGCGGTTTTTGCGCTGACCGGCAAACGCTTGCGCGAGATGCCGTTCAAGGTCTAGTGTAGTGTTTCACCCTAAATGCGAATTAAAAACGCGTCTTTTCCGTCGACTCGGCGTTGCAAATGCTCGCAATAGCAGGC
>JBDTSU010000311.1:0-4562 GCA_039930965.1 Betaproteobacteria bacterium | reverse complement strand
ATCCACTCACCTTCACCAAACATATGAAGACGCCGACACTGGTCATTCATGGCGTGCTCGACTATCGCGTACCGGACGCACAGGGGCTCATGTACTACAGCACGCTGAAGACCCTGAATGTCCCCGCGCGGCTGGTGTTCTTTCCCGATGAAAACCACTGGATCCTGAAACCGCAGAATTCGCGGTTATGGTACCGCGAGTACTTTGCGTGGCTGGACAAATACATCGGTACGGGGCCGACAAAATCAACGTAATGCGGAGGAACCGTGTATCCAATTCGGGGAGGTCTGATCAAGTCCCAAACTGTCACCTCCGCGAACAACCACAAGGGTTGCGTCGAGCGGAGATGCATTTTTCGACACTCCAATGGAATGATAGGGGTAGAGAAGAGCCTTCGCCTTTCGGTATGTCCACTCGCCTGACTGGTTGCGGCCGGCAGCTTCTTTCCTCGAGCGCCCGCGATAGCTCGCTCGGATAGTCGTCACGCTTTGCCGCAATCCGTTCGATGCTCTGCCTATCCACGCCCGTCGCGCCACCATTGCGGGCAACTCCGGAGAGCCGAACGGCGGCTGGCATCGCGAAGGGCACACTTGTCGTGCCGCTGGACCAGGATTTTTGCTGGATGTGGAGCAACAAGACGGCACAACCGGTCGAGATTGAATTGCAGCTCACACAGGCCGGAAATCCGCGCGGGTAGCGCGCGGAAAGGGATTTTCCAAGAAACCCGTCATTCCAGCCTAAGCTGGAGTGACGAATTTTGGAGGATTCGAGAAGTGCCCGAAAGGACGACTCGTGGACTGGCGCGGCGCTTCAGGTAAACGGCTGAAGCACCGCACCAGTCAAGGTGTTTACCGGGATCGATAGCGGATTTGACGGTGCCGGCAATTGGCCTCCCGTTGCGGGGCAAACTTAACGCCATCGTCTTGGCAGCATTCGCAGCAAGGTTGTATCGCGTTTCCGGTAATGGTGAAACAGCGCCGCCGCCGCGTGCAGGCCGAATGCAAAATAACCCGCCGTGGCCAGGGCCTCGTGGATTTCCTTCAATTGCCGCGCCAGGGCGTCGTTTGTCCCGATCGGAAACGGCAGGTCGAACAGGAACCGATGCACCGGTTTGCCTTTCGCGCTCAACGCGAACCAGCCGAGCAAGGGTAGGGCGACCATGAAAGCGTAGAAGAACCCATGCACGGCTTTCGCAACGGCATTCTCCCAGGCGGCCGGCGGCGGTTCGATCGGCGGCACCGGGGTGGTCATGCGCAGCACCAGCCGCAGCCATACCAGCGCGAAGACAGTCAGGCCGGTAAGGTAATGCACGTTCGCCATGTTGATACGCAATTCACTGCCGCGCGGCGCGAGCGATTTCAATTCCATCAACGCATACGCAACCGCGATGAGGGCCAGCATCAGCCAGTGCATCAGGACCATCGGTGCGGCATAGCCCACCCTGGCGCCGGCGTGAACCAGACCTTTATTCATGGGGCCGTCCGCTATCGGACGCGGCGACCGAGTGGTGTGGCCGGTGCCACATTAAAGGGTCGCCTCAATGGTCTCGACCAGCCGCTTGAGCGCCTCCACGCGCGCCCACGGCTTGTCGTTGGAGGCAATGACGTTCCACTGCGCGATATCCGTCGAGGTATGGTCGATCATGTCGGCCACCGCCCGCTCGTAGGCCGGCCATTTCTTGCGGTTGCGCCAGTCTTCGTCGGTGATCTTGAACTGCTTGTGCGGTGTCTTGGCGCGTTCTTTGAAACGCCTGAGCTGCTCGTCCGCGCTGATCGCCAGCCAGAACTTGGCGACGATTGCGCCGCCCTCGGTGAGCTGCTCCTCATACTCGTTGATCTCGTGATAGGCGCGCTGCCAGTCGTCTTCGCGGCAGAATTTCTCGACCCGTTCAACCAGTACCCGGCCATACCATGACCGGTCAAAGATCACCGCATGGCCCTGCGGCGGCACGTGCCGCCAGAATCGCCACAGATAGGGCTGGGCGCGCTCTTCGTCGCTGGGCGCGGCGATCGGCACGACATGGTAGAAGCGCGCGTCCATCGCGCGCGTGATGCGGCGAATGGTGCTGCCCTTGCCGGCGGCGTCCATGCCTTCGAACACCATGACAATCGAGCGCTCGCGCATTTTCTTGTGGCGGGTGAGGAGATTCAGCTGGCCCTGCAGCTTGTCGAGCTGCTTCTGGTAACTGTCGCGGTCCAGTTTGCGGGAGTAGTCGGCGGTATTGAGCACATCGAGCCGGTCGATGCTTGGTTGCGGCAGCGGTTCCGGTGCCACCACCACCTGGGCCGGCCCTTTCAACCTGCGTTCAAGCGCATCGAGCAGCAGGCGCCCGGCGGTGAGCGACCGGTATTCGTGATTGCTGCCTTCGATGATGTTCCACGGCGCTTCGCCGGTGGACGTCTCGCGCAGCGCCAGTTCGCAGACGTGCACAAACTCGTCGTAATGTTTGAAGCGCTTCCAGTCATCCCGGGTGACGCGCCAGGCGGTCTTTTTCTTCTCCGAGAGCAGCTTGAGGCGTGCCTTTTGCGCATCCCTGGAAAGATGAAACCACAGTTTCACGATCAGGGCGCCTTCGGCCACCAGCATGCGTTCGTGATCGCGAATCCGCGACAGGCGATGCTGGAATTCGGCGCTGCCTTCGTTTTCCATGACGCGCTGCAGGATCGGATCGGTATACCAGGAGCCGAACAGGATGCCGATACGCCCCTTTGGCGGCAGCGAGGTCCAGAAGCGCCACATCTCGGGGCGCGCACGCTCGGCGTCGGTGGAGGCGCCGAACGCATGCGTATGTATGTGCCGCGGGTCCATCCATTCGTTGAACAGGTTGACGGTCTCGCCTTTGCCCGCACCATCGACGCCGTTGACCAGGATGATGACGGGGAACTTGTTTTTTTCCAGCAAACGGTACTGTGCGTCCAGCAGGGCGCGCCGCAGTTTGGGCTCTTCTTTCTCGAAGGCGGACTTTTTCAGCTTGTGGCCGATTTCAGCAGATTCAAACACGTGCACCTCCCGGCTGGGCGAATGGAGAAAACAATATCAGACATTGCCTCAGTTTCCACCTGATTTTTTCCCGCGCGTTTGATTTGGGTCAGAGCTTTTGGCAGGGCGTTGATCGACGCGCAACTCGCATCTCGATGCTTTGGTGCTTTCCACTCGAATGCCGCGAAAATGCGCTCGCGGCGGGCAGAAATGGAAGAGTCGAGGTTTCGCACGTCGGCAAATGACGGTGGCGTACGCGATAGAATCGTGTTGTTGGCACAATTGGAATGTTTGGCATATGGCACTATTTGGACTGTTCGGCGGAAAGAAGAAAGGCTACGCATCGCCTTGGCTGCAGTTGACGGTTGTCTATGCGACTGCGCGGGACGGGCTCGCGCCCGAACAGGCCTTCGCGCTGCGCGGCAAGGTGACCGCGGCGGGACCGATCGATTTTGAGTACGTCAATCCAGGCAGTTTCCTGGTCTATTTCCCGGGCAATGCGGAGGGCCTGTTGGCGGGGTCCCGGCTCGCGGACAGCATGCGGACTTATGCCGGCGACAATGGCGTGCCGGCCTTCGGCGTGGGTGTGCGCCAGGGTGAATGCCTTGCTCAAACCAGCGGCGCAGGGCGATTTGTGGCGAAGCCCGCGGGCGCGGTGATTGCCGAGGCAATGAACCTGGCGATTGCGGAGGCGGCGACGCATGCGGTGTAGCGTGACGCAGGCACGCTTCCTCACTCGCTCCCGGGCTCGCTAATGGCACGGCATCGGCACGAGACCGGTTTTGATCGTCGCCCGTCGGGAACAGAGATCATCCTCCCGGTAAGCGCCAAAGCGCGTGACCGGCGGAATGCGCCGTCACCGGAAAGCAAATTGTGACGGCCACGACAGCGAATGCCCCGGCGCCGCCCCCCGCCATCCCGGAGTTGCCTTCGCGCTATCCGGCACTCGACGGCTTGCGCGGGTTGGCGATTCTGCTGGTGCTGGTCCACCAGTTCAGTCTGCTTGAGCCCCAAGGCGACGTGCTCAGTTTTATGTTCAGCAATATCAGCAACGTCGGCTGGACAGGCGTGCAGTTGTTTTTCGCACTGAGCGGTTTCCTGATCACCGGCATCCTGCTCGACACCCGGCACGCGCAAAACTACTACTCGGGCTTTTATGCGCGACGCACGCTGCGCATTTTTCCACTTTATTTCATCGTCCTGGCCGTGGCTTTTCTGGTCGTGCCGGCGATCGGTGTCGTGCCGCCGAAACTCGCCGCCGACCAGCCGAACCAGATCTGGCTGTGGACCTACACGTCCAACTGGGCAACGGTAATGGGTGTCGGCAGCAAGGCATTTCCGCACTACTGGTCGCTGGCGGTGGAGGAGCAGTTCTACCTGGTATGGCCGTTGCTGATTCGCTCGCGCGGCCCCGCACGGTGTATCCGCTTCTGCCTGGGTGTTGCCGTGGTCAGCCTGTTGCTGCGCATTGTGCTGGTCTGGGCGGGCACACCGAGCGAGGGAATCTATCAAAACTCGTTCTGCCGCATGGATGCACTCGCCCTCGGCGGCGCGGCGGCGGCGGCGCTGCGCATTCCTGCGTG
>JBDTSU010000310.1:0-4573 GCA_039930965.1 Betaproteobacteria bacterium | reverse complement strand
CTTCGACCGCGTGCACTTTCATCTGGCCGGAACAGGATCCCGACGGCGCGACCACGTAATCGCAATCGGCGAATTCGGCGAGCACTTTTTTCGCCAGCGTTTTTGCGACCTCGCGCGCGCCGGAGTTGTAGCCGGGCTGCCCGCAACAGGTCTGGCCGGCCGGCACCACGACTTCGCAGCCCGCGTTTTCAAGCAGCTTCAGCGCGGCAAAGCCGATGTTGGGACGGACAAGGTCAACAAGGCAGGTGACGAAGAGGCCGACTTTCATCCCGGTATCTTAGCGCATGCCGAATGCGTTCCAGACAATGCCGGGAAAATTGTGCGCCCGCACAAACAACAACGCCGGGAAGCCCCGGCGTTGTCAGTGAAAACTCGCGCGTTTCAGCCTTCCTTTGGCCCAAGCGCCGCCAATTGCTTGCTGTGCTCCAGCCATTTTTTGATGCGGTTGGCATCGCCCAGGCGCGTGAGCTTGCCCCAGGAATCCAGCAGCACGATCACCACCGGGTTGTTGGCAATGGTCGCGTGCATCACCAGGCACTTGCCCGCCTCGTTGATGTAGCCGGTCTTGGACAGGCCGATGTCCCAGCCCTGCGAGCGCACCAGCGCGTTGGTATTGTTGAACCCCATCGCGCGCTTGCTGTTCGGCAGGGTCACATGCAGTTCCGGGGTGGTCGAGTATTCACGGATCTGCGGAAAATGAGAGGCTTCCGCGACCAGCAAGGCGAGATCCTGCGGACTGGCCACATTGGTCGGCGCCAGCCCGGTCGGGTCGACAAACCTGGCGTTGTGCAGGCCGATCAGTGCTGCCTTGGCATTCATGGCGTCGACGAATGCCGGAGTACCACCGGGATAGGTACGGCCCAGCGCGGCTGCGGCGCGGTTGTCCGACGCCATCAAGGCAATGCGCAACAGATCCTCGCGTCGAAAGGCAGTGCCAACGGGCAAGCGCGAACGCGAACCCTTGATGGTATCGATGTCCGCGCTGTCGATGACCACCGGCTCATCCATGCTCTGCTTGCCTTCCAGCACCACCATCGCGGTCATCAGCTTGGTGATGGACGCAATCGGCATCGGGTTTTCCGCATTCTTGGCATACAGGGCGCGTCCACTCAGCGGATCGAACACCATGGCGGCGTGCGACAGCAGGTTGGGTTCACCATCCTTGTTAAGGTCAGGCGTCCCGCGGCTGCGGGGGGCCTGCTGCTTAGCCTTCTTGGCCTGCGGCGGGGCCGCCTCGGCGCGGGCGACCAACGGGCTCAGCATGAGCATCGCGAAAAAAGCCGCGATAATGGCGTGTGCCTGAAAGTGGTGCCGGGGAGTCGAAAATCGCTTCATTAGATCGATTACCTGAACGGTGAGTGAAACACCATAACAAAATCAGTGGCATTCTGGCAACATTTTAGTCTTTGTCTTACATTTCACCTGCAACCTGCTGAAAAGCTGGCACTTACGCATTTACCGGCCAATTCCATGTCTCCCAAATACCCCCACCTCGACACCCTGGCCGTTCATGCCGGCCAATCCCCCGACCCGGCGACCGGCGCCCGGGCGGTACCGATCTATCAAACGGCGTCTTTCGTGTTCCCGGACGCTGACACCGCCGCCTCGCTGTTCAATCTGGAGCGCGCCGGCCACGTCTATTCACGCATCTCCAACCCGACGCTCAGCGTATTCGAGGAACGCATGGCAGCACTGGAAGGTGCACCGGCGGCGGTCGCGGTGGCCTCCGGCCAGGCGGCGCTGCACCTCGCCATCGCCACCCTGATGGGCGCGGGCAGCCATATCGTTGCCTCGCATGCGCTCTATGGCGGTTCGCACAACCTGCTGTCCTACACGCTGCCGCGTTTCGGCATTGACACCAGTTTCGTCAACGGCCGCGATGCCGATGCCTGGCGCGCGGCAATTCGTCCCAATACGCGCCTGCTGTTCGGCGAGACGGTCGGCAATCCCGGCCTCGATGTATTGAACATCCCGGTGGTGGCCGACATCGCGCATGCGCATGGCCTGCCGCTGATGGTCGATGCCACGCTGACCACGCCCTTTCTGTCGCGGCCGGTGTCGCAGGGCGCGGATATCGTCATGCATTCGGCGACCAAATTCCTGTCAGGGCACGGCGTGGTGATCGGTGGCGTGCTGATCGACGGCGGGACTTTCAATTGGGAAGCGTCCGGGAAATTCCCGACGCTGACCGAACCCTACGAGGGCTTTCACGGCATGGTGATGAGCGAGGAGTCATCGGTCGCGGCCTTTGCCTTGCGCGCCCGCCGCGAGGGCCTGCGCGACTTCGGCGCCGCGATGGCACCGATGACCGCCTTCCAGATCCTGCAGGGGCTCGAAACGCTGCACGTGCGCATGCCCCGGCACGTGGAGAACACGCGCAAGATCGTCGCGTTCCTGGCGGCGCACAAGGTGGTGGCCGCGGTGACCTATCCTGAACTGGCGTCGCATCCGGATCATGACTTGGCGGGAAAACTCTTGCCGGCGGGCGCGGGCGCGGTGGTGAGCTTCGACCTGAAGGGCGGGCCGGGAAAGGCAAAGGCCGCCGGCAAGGCGTTCATCGAAAAACTGGCGCTGTTCTCGCACCTCGCCAATATCGGCGATGCCAAGTCGCTGGTGATCCATCCTGCCAGCACCACGCATTTCCGCATGGACGCGGCCGCGCTGCACGCAGCCGGCATTTCCGGGGGCACGATCCGTCTCTCGATCGGCATCGAGCACGCGGACGACTTGATCGAAGACCTGTCGAAGGCCCTGTATGCGGCCGGCAAGGTGGCGGGCGTGGCGGCAAGCGCATGAAGTTCCTGGTCCAGCAACAGCCGGCGTTTGTCTATACCGGCGGCAAGCCATTCGATCCTGTCCGGCCGAGCGTGGTGTTCATTCACGGCGCCGCCAACGACCACAGCGTGTGGACGTTGCAGGCGCGTTATTTTGCGCATCATGGCTGGAATGCGATGGCGGTGGACCTGCCGGGACACGGCAAGAGTTTCGGTGATGCGAAGACATCGATCGCCGCCAATGCCGACTGGATCATCAACCTGCTCGACAACGGTGCGATCGGCGCCGCCGCGCTGGTCGGGCATAGCATGGGATCGCTGATCGCGCTCGATTGCGCCGCCCGCCACGGCGCACGCGTATCGCAGATCGCGCTGCTGGGCGCAAGTGCGCCAATGCCGGTGTCAGACGAATTGCTGGACGCCGCGCGCCATCGCCCCGATGAAGCGTTCGCCATGCTGAATATCTGGGGCCATTCGCCGCAACTGAAGTGGGGCCGGAACCCGACCCCTGGCACGTCGTCAATGATGGCCTACCGGCGCCTGCTGGAACAGAGCCGGCCGGGGGTGCTCGCCAACGACCTTGCCGCATGCCAGGGATTTGTGCCCGACGACGCCTTCCTGGCCTGCGTCACAATGCCGGCACTGGTGGTGGCCGGCTCGCGCGACCTGATGACGCCGGCGAAGTCTTCGCAGGCCCTGGCGGCGCGCATCGCCGGCTGCCGGTTTGCGTTGATCGACGGTAGCGGGCACGCCATGATGCAGGAGGCCCCGGGCAGCACGCTCGATACATTGAAGACGTTCCTGAAGCCGTGAAGATTCCACTCTGCGCCTGGCTGCTGGCATGTGCCGCCGCGCCGGCAATGGCGCAATCGAACGTGTTGCTCGATGCCCCGGTAAGAATTACCGCCGCCACGCGGGGCGGGCATGCGAGCGATTCGGCCTCGGCATCCACCTCTCTCGACCTGGTCATCCGTCACGGTTCGCATGAATTTCACCTGACGGTCGCGCAGCGCGGCAACGCGGCCGAGGCGCTGGCCACACAACGGTTGCGTACCGGCTGGAAAGACGGGTACCTGTTTGTCCGCGATGATTGCCTGGGCGCCAACGCCGGGGATCGCGCCTGGCGTTGCGTGGTGGACCAGGTATTCACCTTTGTCGACAGCCGCGAAGGCAAGCGACTGGTTCACCTGGGGGAGGTTGCCGCCGGTGACGACTGCATCGAGGAAGCCCGGTTCGGATGCGCCCTGTATCAGAAGACTTTCACCGATATTTATGACGCACTGGAAACCAACCCGCTTACCGGTCGCGCGGAAGCGCCCGCACTGCTGCTTGAGATCCAGGAGACCAATGGCCAGCTGGTGGTCGATCTTGATGAGACCTGGGGACGCAACCAGGAACGCTTCACCGCCGGCGAACGCTGCCTTGCGGCAAGCGCCGCCGATCGGGACAGCCGATGCACCGAGGGCATCACGCCACGCCGCGCGTATCTGTTCAACACGGCGCTGGCGACGTACACCCGGCGCACGGATCACCTGATGCGAATTCGCGCGTTTGCGCGCGCGGCGCTGTGCGAAGGCAGCGCAGAGACGAATTGCAGCGACACCCTGCGCGTCGCCGCGTTGATGATGGCGGGCATTCGCCCGGGAGAGAGACCCCGGCCGAGACAGAACGTCAAAGCCGTCCTGTTGCCGGCGGAAAAATAAAACTCCAGCACTGGCGCGCCTCACCGGCCAATAATGACTGGTGAGGCGCGCCAGTGCTGGAGTTTGTGCGCGGGAAATTCTGTTTACCCCGTTCGT
>JBDTSU010000309.1:0-4586 GCA_039930965.1 Betaproteobacteria bacterium | reverse complement strand
GAATGGCGCGCTTCAGCTTCGGCATCCCGGAACTCACCGACGGTATCGGCTTTGTTTCCGTAGCCATGGGTGTGTTCGGGCTCGCCGAAATCATGAAGAATCTCGAGCACGGAGAAGAGCGCGAAGTATTCCTGAAGAAGGTGACGCACCTATGGCCCACCAAACAGGACTTCAAGGATTCGTGGGCGGCGGTGCTGCGCGGCACCGCGCTCGGTTCGATGCTGGGGATTTTGCCGGGCGGGGGCGCCGTGCTCGCATCTTTTGCGGCCTACACGCTCGAAAAGAAGATTGCCAAGGATTCCTCCAAATTTGGTAAGGGCGACATTCGGGGCGTGGCGGCCCCGGAATCCGCCAACAATGCGGCCGCGCAGACCTCTTTCATTCCCTTGCTGACCCTCGGCATCCCGCCCAACCCGGTCATGGCGCTGATGGTGGGCGCCATGATCATCCAGGGAATTCAGCCCGGGCCCCAAGTCATGTCGGAGCGTCCGCAACTGTTCTGGGGAATGATCGCCAGCATGTGGGTCGGCAACCTGTTGCTGGTGGTGCTGAATCTTCCTCTCATCGGCATGTGGATCAAGTTGCTGACGGTGCCCTATCGCCTGCTCTATCCGGCGATCCTGGTGTTCTGCGGCATCGGCGTCTATTCCTTGTCCAACAATCCGTTTGATGTGGTGATTACCGCCATTTTCGGATTCATTGGCTATTTGTTCGTCAAACTCGAATGCGAGCCGGCACCGCTGTTGCTGGGGTTTATCCTCGGGCCGATGATGGAAGAAAATCTGCGCCGTGCCATGCTGCTTTCGCGCGGAGATCCGATGACCTTCCTGAACCGGCCATTGTCGGCGACACTGCTCGCGGTTTCCGCGCTGCTGCTGATCATCATCATGCTGCCGGCGATCCGGAAGAAGCGTGAGGAAGCGTTTGTCGAGGAGTAGTTCGAACTTCTGGAAAGGATGCCTCGACTGGTGCGGGGCATTTTTTTTGCCGCATTCGCCGCGGTCGTCGTGCCGTAAAATAGATAGCAGATTCCGCGTTTCAGCCGATGAGCAATCCGCCCCCCGTTGAACCATCCGTTCCGCCGGTACCGCGCAAGCCCGAACCACATGAATGCTGCGGAACCGGATGCATTCCCTGCGTCATGGACATCTATGAGGAAGAGCTTTTCGAATATGAAAAGGCGCTGAAGGCACGGCTTGCCGCGCCGGCCGGCCCGCCGGCGGGTTCCTGAGAGTCAGTCACCGGCGATCAGGCCGGGCAATGCGTCGAGCGAGTTCAACTCATGGTCGGGCGTCACGCCGAGTTCTTCTTGCGCGGTGCCGCCGCGATTGACCCAGAACACGGTGAATCCGAAGGCTTTTGCGCCAGCCGCGTCCCAGCCGTTGCTGGACACGAAGCCGATACGGATGGGCGCCACGCGATAGTGGTCCACCGCCAGTTGATAGACGCGGGGATCGGGTTTGAAAACGCCCACGGCATCGACGCTCAGCACCGCATCCAGCAGCGTTTGCAAACCGGCATGCCTGACCACCGCATCGAGCATGTCCGGCGCGCCGTTGGACAGAACCGCCAACTTCGGTGGTTGCGGTATCTTCGTTAACGCCGTCAATGCGGGAATCGCGTCATCAAACGGCTGGAGAGTGCGATACGCCTGATTCAGCGTTTCATGTGCTCCCGCGATGCCGTCGAGACCGAGCGAACGGCACGCATGGCGCAGCGCATCCGCCGTTACCTGATTGAAGTCGACGTAGCGCCCCATCAGGCTGCGCAACCAGGTGTATTCCAGTTGCTTGCTGCGCCACAACTGGGACAACGCGGTTCCCTTGCCGGGGAACAGTTCCTCGCATCTGGCGATCACGGAATGGACATTGAACAGGGTGCCGTAGGCGTCAAACACGAGCGCGTCGAGTCGGGCCATGATTGTGTCCTTTTTTGAGGTCAGTCAAGTTACTGCCGGATCCTGTCGGGCAGAATACCTGCTTCTTTGCAGCTCTTCCAATCTCCCCTCAAGGAAGCCGCATGTCCCGCTCGTTCGCCTACGATTTTCCCTATGCTTCACAGCGCATGCCGGTGATGGCGAAGAACGTCGTCGCGACCTCGCAGCCGCTCGCCTCGCAAGCCGGACTGAAGATGCTGCTTGCAGGAGGCAACGCCGTTGATGCCGCGATTGCCGCCGCCGCCACGCTGACGGTGGTTGAACCCACCAGCAACGGCCTCGGATCCGATGGATTTTGCATACTCTGGGATGGCAAGTCCCTTCACGGGCTGAATGCGTCCGGGCGTTCGCCGGCGGCCTGGACCCCGGAATATTTTTCGACGAAGTATCCGCGCCTGGCGACGATACCCGTGCGCGGATGGGACAGTGTTACGGTTCCAGGTGCCGTCGGGCAATGGGCGGAGCTTTCGCGCAAGTTTGGCAAATTGCCCTTTGAAAAACTGCTTGAGCCGGCCATCGTCTATGCGCGCGATGGTTACATGGTCTCGCCAATTACCGCGATCAGCTGGGCCCGGCAGGCGGAGATGCTCAAGGAGCAACCGGACTTCGTCCGCGATTTCACGCTTGACGGGCGGGCGCCGCGGCCAGGAGAAAAATGGATTTTGCAGGGTCAGGCCGAAACGCTTGAGGAGATTGCATCCAGTCGTGGCGAATCCTTTTATCGCGGCGAACTTGCCGCGAAGATTGCCGGGCACGCGCGTGCCGGCGGCGGCGCCATGTCGGCGCGCGACCTTGCCGAGCAACGCTGTGACTGGGTCGGCACCATCCACATGGACTATCGCGATGCCCGGCTGCACGAAATCCCGCCTAACGGGCAAGGTCTCGCGGCATTGCTGGCGCTCGGGATCCTCGAGAATTTCGACCTGGCGAGTTATCCGGTCGATTCGGCCGACAGTGTGCATATTCAGCTTGAAGCGATGAAACTCGCGTTTGCGGATGCGCACCGCTACGTAGCCGATCCGGTTTCCATGGATGTCGCGGTGGCGTCGTTGCTGGACCGGGATTACCTCGCCCAGCGCGCGGCACTGATTCGCCGGGATATTGCCGGCACGCCGGTTTTCGGCATTCCCCGGCATGGTGGCACGGTGTATCTCGCCACCGCGGATGCCGGTGGCATGATGGTCAGCTTCATCCAGTCAAATTACATGGGCTTCGGCTCGGGCGTGGTCGTGCCAGGCACCGGCATCTCGATGCAAAATCGCGGCCACGGGTTTTCCCTCGAGCCGGGCCATCCCAATCGGGTCGGCCCATGCAAGCGGCCGTTTCAGACCATCATCCCGGGCTTCCTTACCGACCACGACAACAAGCCGCTGATGAGCTTTGGCGTAATGGGGGGCCATATGCAGCCCCAGGGCCATGCGCAGATGGTTGTTCGCATGATCGACTACCGGCAGAACCCGCAGACCGCGAGCGATGCGCCGCGCTGGATCGTCAATCCTGACGGCACCATTGGCCTTGAGCCGGGATTCAATTCGCAGGCAGTGGAAGAACTGGCGCGGCGCGGACACAAATTGGCGGCAGCGGAAGCGGTCAATTTTGCGTTCGGTGGCGCACAATTGATCTGTCGCGCCGGCGATGTCGGCTATGTGGCGGGAAGCGATCACCGCAAGGACGGCGGAGCCGTGGGGTACTGACGCGACTGCCGTCCGCTCAGCGGAAATGAGCGCCGTGAGCCCAGACGACGAGAGCGTGGCGTACGCCGCGGGTGACGGTCGTCACCCGATGGGCAACATACGCGGGAAAGATCACCACATCGCCGATATCGCGATGCAGTTCCTGAACCTGGCCGGGGATCGTCAATGCGCCGCCGTCAAACGCGGCTGGGGAAGAAAGCAGCGCCGTCAATGTCAACTTGCGGGTGCTGGTCGCCCCACCACCGCAATCCACATGCCATGAAACACGGTTGCCGCGCCGGTAGTTGATCAGTTTGAACGATTCCAGCGGCGCGGAAATGTCGAAGTCATATGCCGCCGCTGCGTCGTTCAGCAATCCGGACACTCGCTCCGTCAGCCAGTCTGGCGCCGCAACCACCGATATCCAGCAGACTTGACTGGCGCCCCGCACCTCGCCGGACTCGCGAAACTGATCAAGGTGCCGCTCGCGGCCTTCCGCCAGCGCCATGATTTCCCCGCACTCCGAGACGCTGAATGCGCGATGTACCCGCACCACGTCGGCGGCGTTGAGCGCGGGTTCGCCGCCCCGGCGTTGGGTTGCCTTTCGCACGACGACCGCGGACTATTTCCGCGTCTTACCAGGCTTTGCTGCCTTGACAGGCGATATATCGCCGGCGCTAAGGGTCGCGGGGATGACGAACCAGTCGTAGGCATCCGCAAGCCAGGCCTTGTGACTCTTTTTCACCAGTTGCTCAGCTTCGGCCAGTGTCTTGCACTTCCGGTCCTCGGCATCGCTGAAATCAAGTACGCCAGCCGAAAAATGCCCGGCCACGCCGGCAAGAAGCGATGGCTTAGCGTTGCCGACACGAAGTTGCCTAGCCTCCGCAGCACTTGCGACCACTGCCTTCTCGAGTTGATGAATGGTGATCCACATTGTTGCGATAATTCCAACGACTGCCACTGTGTTCGTGATGGCA
>JBDTSU010000308.1:0-4599 GCA_039930965.1 Betaproteobacteria bacterium | reverse complement strand
GCCGTAGGTCTTCATGTAATGGGGAAAGCGGCTCGAGCAGCCGATCCCGGACACGAACACGGTCTTCTCGGGGCGCAGTCCTTCGTCGCGGCACAACCGCTGTACCGCCGCCAATATGGCGTTGTCGCCGCAACCGGTGCACCAGCGCGGCACGCCGCTCTGGTAATCCTCGAGTTCGAAGTGCTCGTCGCACATCTGCAGCAGGCATTCTGTGGCGGACATCATGTTCATGTTCGGGGTACCTTTCTTTACTTTTGCAGCTTTTGCAGCAACACGCGGCGGATCGTGCTGGGTTTGATCGGCTGGCCCCGGACTTCGCTCCAGCAGTCGATGTCAACGAGGTAGCGTGAGCGCAGCAGGATTGCCACCGACGAATAGCGGCGATTGGATTCGTCGATGATCTTGTCTTCGGGGCGGTCGCTCCAGTTGCTCTCGATGGTCATGACCTGCTTGAATCCCTGCAGGATTTCCTTGATCCCCGGTGGCAATGGCTGCAGGAACTGCAGATGCATCGAAGACACCTTGCGGCCTTCGGCACGCAGCGACTCGACCGCTTCCTCGATGGCCCCCTTGGTACTGCCCCAGCCAATGACCAGCAGGTCGCCTTTGAGGTCGCCACACACCGCCGGCGCTTTCAGGGTCTTTTGCAGCGCCGCCAGTTTCAGGCTGCGGAACCGCAGCGTTTGCTCGTTGATATCGGGATCGTAGGCAACATGGCTATCGCGGTCATGCGCGAGCCCGGTCAGGGTGTGCATACCGCCGGGTTGTCCGGGAATGAAGCGCCGGGCAAGGCCCGTGTCTTCATCCCAGTCGTAAGGCCGGGCGCCCGCCGGAACGGGGCTCTGGTCGATCGGCGGCGCCATCCAGGTTTCGCTGAACGCCGGCCGCGGAAAAGGCTGTTGCGAGGTGGCGAGACCGGCATCGGTCAGCACCACCACCACCATGTTGAAGGTTTCGGCAATCTTGCGCGCGGTGATCATGGAGTAGAAACACTCCTCGATGGTGCCCGGTGCCATGACCACCTTGGGCGCATCGCCGTGGCTGCCGAAAATGGCGGTCATGAGGTCGCCCTGTTCCATTTTTGTCGGTTGGCCGGTACTGGGCCCGCCACGTTGCACGTTTACCACCACCAGCGGAATCTCGCCCATGACCGCCAGGCCGATGGCCTCCTGTTTCAGGGAATAACCCGGGCCGGAAGTAATGGTGACGGTACATTTGCCGGCATAAGATGCGCCGATGGCGAACGCGCACGCGGCGATCTCATCCTCGGCCTGATGCACCATGCCGCCGACATTTTCGAAGACTTCGGACAGGTAGTGCGACGCGGACGTCGCCGGCGTGATCGGGTACATGGCACAGATCTCCATTCCCGACGCCAACACCCCCAGCGCCAGCGCGGTGTTGCCGTTGACCACGATCTGCGGCTCGGTCGCGCGCACGGCCGGGATGGTGTAGCAAAAATCGATATTGGCGTCCGCCCATTTGTGGCCGGCATCGAGTAGCTTGATGTTTGCGTCGACCACGCTTTGGTCTTTCTTGCCGAATGCGAGCACGATCTGATCGGCCGCGAGCTTCAGATCGAGGCTGTAAATGTGGCAGAGCATCCCCAGCGCGAACATGTTCTTGCCGCGCTTCGCATCGGCGATGATGGCCCGGCACTCCTGTTCCATCGGGATTTCGATCACTTTATAGCCCGCGGCCACCAGCCGGTCGTAGGTTTCCACATAGGATGCCGCGATCTTTGCATCGGCATTTGTGCGCCACATGCTCTCCAGCAGGATGGTGCAACCGGGCTTGAGTTCCTTGGCCCGCACGCGGCCCAGCAGCACCTGCTCGTTGAACGCCACCACCAGGTCGGTCTCATCACCGCCGTTGGTGATGTACCCCGCGCCAATGCGGATGCGGTTACCGCTGGCGCCGGCGACGCTGCGTGCCGGCGGCCGGATCTCGGCCGGGATGATCTCGGTCGTCCAGATGCCGTTGCCCATCTGCGCCGCGATCGAGCCCAGCGACTGGCCGCATTTTTGCGCGCCTTCGCCGGAATCGCTGATGATCTCGACGATATGCTCCTTCAGCTTGACCGGCGCTTTTCGCGCCGACGGCGGCCGGGTCGTTTGGGTGGGCTTGTCGCCCGGCTTATGCAAAGTGAGTTGGTTCATGGTTTTTTTCCGTTGCTGCAGTTGAACGCTGTGAATATTGATGCTGCCAGGTGAGAGACCGCTCGCGACCGGCTGCTAGCCAATCCGCACGCGCGCGAAATTGCGCTCCCTCGTGTCGATGCCGAACAAGGTGCCTTCGCCGCTGGTGTAGGGAAGCGCCGCATCGCGAATGCCCAGGTAGGCTTTCATGCTGCGCGCAGCCTTTCGACCGGCACCCATCGCCTCGATCACGGTGGCCGCACCGGTGACGATGTCGCCGCCGGCAAATACACCCGCCACTGAGGTCGCCAGGTTTTCATCGGCGCCGATATAGCCCCATTTGTTCAGTTTCAGTGTCGAGGTCTGGCCCATGATCGGATTCGCGTTGGTACCGATGGCATAGACGATGAGATCGGCCTCGAAATCAAACTCGCTGCCGGCCACTGGAACCGGCCGGCGCCTGCCGGATTCATCAGGTGCGCCGAGTTCCATGCGCACGCAGCGCATGCCGCGGACGCTGCCGTGGCCGTCGTCCAGAACCGACACCGGATTCGTCAGCCAATGGAACTCCACGCCTTCCTGCTCGGCATGATGAACTTCCTCCGCGCGAGCCGGGGCCTCGGTGCGCGAACGGCGATAGATGCAATAGACCTTCTCGGCGCCCAGGCGAATGGATACACGCATCGCATCCATGGCGGTATTACCGGCGCCAACAACGGCCACGCGCTTGCCGATCGGCAGCGGCGTGTCGAATTCCGGGAAATCCCGGGCACGCATAAGGTTGCATCGCGTCAGGAGTTCGTTGGCGGAGAGCACGCCGTTAAGTGAATCCCCGGGAATGTTGAGCATGGTCGGATAGCCGGCGCCGACGCCGACAAATACCGCGTGAAAGCCCATCTCATCGAGCATTTGCTCGATCGTGAAGAGGCGGCCGACCAGGGTATTGCATTCGAACTTGACACCGAATTTCTTGAGATTGTCGATCTCGGCGTCGATCACGGCATTGGGCAGGCGGAAATCGGGTATGCCGTAGCGCAAGACCCCGCCGGGCTGATGAAAGGCCTCATAGACGGTGACGTCACAGCCCGCCTTGGCCATGTCCGCCGCGCAAGCCATTCCCGCCGGGCCGGACCCGACAATACCGACCTTGAAGCGGTTCGGCTGGATATAGGGAATGTTGACCCAGCCTTCCTTGATGGCCGTGTCGCCGACAAACCGTTCGAGCCGCCCGATCGCCACCGCTTCGAGCGAATCACCTACGGTGCACACACCTTCGCACTGATTTTCCTGCGGGCACACGCGGCCGCAAATCGACGGCAGGAGATTGGTATCGGTGAGGATGTCATAGGCGCCGCGAAAGTTCTTTTCGCTGATCTTCTGGATGAATCCGGGAATATTGATTCCCACGGGACACCCGGAGATACACGGCTCGTCCGGACACATCAGGCAACGGTCGGATTCGCGGAGCGCATCCTCGAGGCTATAGCCGCAGGCGACCTCCTCAAAATTTTTGGCCCGCACTTGCGGATCCTGCTCGCGCATGGCCGTACGTTCCTGCGGGATGGTGCGTATCGTTTTTTTCTTTGCCATTGCCTTGTCCTTACTTGCTTACTTACTTACCTGCGTACCTGCTTACATGACTATCCGGGTCGACGCCGCTGGCATCGCCAGGTTGCGATCCAACACGTCAATCAGGGTTATCCTCCGGGCACGTCCTCGAACGGGTCCGGCAACTCGAGCAATTCGCGTTGCGGCGCGCGACCCCGCGCGAGTGCATCCCGTGCGTCCGCACCCAGGGTCATGCGGCAGCTTTCAGACCAACGCTCGTGCGCGTCCTTTTCGACCTTGGTGTAACGCTGCAGGCGCAGCATCAGGTCGTCGAAATCCACCAGATGGCCATCAAAATCGGGCCCGTCGACACACGCGAACTTGACCTGGTCGCCGACTTTCACCCGGCATCCGCCGCACATGCCGGTGCCATCGACCATGATCGGGTTGACGCTCACCATGGTCTTTATCTTGGCCTCGCGCGTTGCATCCGCACAAGCCTTCATCATCACCGGCGGGCCGATGGCGATGACTTCGTCGATATTGGAGTGTCCCGCCATGGCGACCTTGATGCCGTCGGTGATCATGCCTTTCATGCCAGCCGAGCCGTCGTTGGTGCAAAGAATGAGTTCGTCGCAGCATTCCCGGAACTTGTCTTCCCAGAAGACCAGGTCCTTGTTTCGAAAGCCGAGAACGGCAATGACGTATGCGCCGGCTTCCTTGAAGCCGCGCGCCTGTGGAAAGATCGGCGCGACGCCGAGACCACCGCCCACGCACACCACTTTCTTGGCATGGCTGATCGGGCTCGGTATCCCCATGGGGCCGACCATCCCGTACAGCGAGGTGCCGACCTGGCACTCCTGCTGCATCTGCCTGGTCGTCTTGCCGACGGCCTGGATCACCAGCGTGATGG
>JBDTSU010000307.1:0-4601 GCA_039930965.1 Betaproteobacteria bacterium | reverse complement strand
GCCATGTTTGTCTCCCTGGCCAGCGCTCGCTGTCGCGTGTCGCGCGCGCCGCCGCAAGAGCAGGTACACCGCCGGCACCACGAACATCGACAGCAACGGCGCGGTGATCATGCCGCCCACCATCGGCGCGGCGATGCGCTGCATCACTTCCGATCCCGTGCCGGTGCCGTACATGATCGGGAACAGGCCGGCGAGTATCACCGCGACCGTCATGGCCTTGGGCCGCACGCGCAACACGGCACCTTCGCGGATCGCGGCCATCAACGCGGCGGTATCGGTGTGGCCAAGCGCGATCTGCTTTTCCCAGGCGTGCTTGAGATAGAGCAGCATGATCACGCCGAATTCGGCGGCCACGCCGGCAAGCGCGATAAATCCGACCGCGCTGGCGATCGACATGGCGTAGCCGAGCAGGTACATCAGCCACAACCCGCCGACGAGCGCGAACGGCAGCGTCGCCATTATCAGCAGTGCTTCGTCGAAGCGCTTGAAAGTGAGATACAGCAGCACGAAGATGATCAACAACGTGAACGGCACGACGACCCTGAGCTTGGCGCTGGCACGCTCCAGGTATTCGAATTGGCCTGACCACGCGATCGAGTAGCCGGGCGTGGGTTTCACTTCCTTTGCCACTGCCTGGCGCATGTCGTTTACCACCGACTGCAGGTCACGGTCCCGGATATCCACGTAGATCCAGCCGGAAAGGCGCGCATTCTCGCTCTTGAGCATCGGCGGGCCATCGGTGATCTTGACCTCGGCCACGGCTGACAGGGTAATCTGCGCGCCGCGCTCGGTGACAACCGGCAGATTGCGCAGGTTTTCAACCGAGTCGCGGATCTCCCGGGGATAGCGCACATTGATCGGGAAGCGCTGCAGGCCTTCCACCGTTTCGCCGATGTTGTCGCCGCCGACGGCCGCCGACACCAGACTTTGCACGTCGGACACATTCATGCCGTAACGCGCGGCCGCAAGGCGGTCGATATTGATGTCGACATAGCGGCCGCCGGTGAGGCGCTCGGCGAGCGCGGAGGTTACCCCGGGCACGTTCTTGACGACGCGCTCGATTTCGCCGGTGATGCGTTCGATTTCCTTGAGGTCCGTGCCGGCGACCTTGATGCCCACCGGGCTCTTGATGCCGGTCGCGAGCATGTCAATGCGATTGCGAATCGGCGGCACCCACAGGTTGGCAAGGCCGGGAATCTTCACCGTGCGGTCGAGTTCCTCGATCAGTTTCGCCTGGGTCATGCCGGGCCGCCATTGTTCCCGAGGCTTGAACTGGATAGTAGTCTCGACCATCTCCAGCGGCGCTGGATCGGTGGCGGTTTCGGCGCGGCCGATCTTGCCGAAGACCTGGGAGACTTCCGGGACCGACATGATGAGTTTGTTGGTTTGCTGCAGCAGCTCGGCGGCCTTGCCTGAAGACAGTCCCGGCAGGGCAGAGGGCATATAGAGCAAGTCGCCTTCGTCCATCTGCGGCAGGAATTCGCCCCCCAGTTGCGTCGCCGGGTAGATTGTCGCAACGAGGATCGCGAAGGCGACTGCCAGCGTCGCTTTCGGATACGCCAGCACTTTGTCCAGCAGCGGACGGTAGAGCGCGATCAGTCCGCGATTCAACGGGTTCTTCTGCTCATCGGGGATCTTGCCGCGGATCAGGTAACCCATCAGCACCGGGATCAGGGTAACGGCAAGCCCTGCGGCGGCGGCCATCGCGTAGCTCTTGGTGAAGGCGAGCGGTGAGAACAGTCTGCCCTCTTGCGCTTCCAGCGTGAACACCGGGATGAACGACAACGTGATGATGAGCAATGAGAAGAACAGTGCGGGGCCGACTTCGGCGGCGGCGTCGGCGATGACGGACCAATGTTTGTCGCCAGTGAGTTTCTCGCCCGGATTTTCGTGATGCCAGGCTTCGATATGCTTGTGCGCATTCTCGATCATCACCACCGCCGCATCGACCATCGCGCCGACGGCAATGGCTATCCCGCCCAGTGACATGATGTTGGCATTCACGCCCTGGTAATGCATGACGATGAATGCCGCCAGCACACCCAGGGGCAGTGAAACGATCGCCACCAGCGCGGAACGCAGGTGAAACAGGAAGGCAAAACACACCACCGCGACGACGATGAATTCCTCGATTAGTTTGCCGCGCAGGTTATCGACGGCGCGCAGGATCAGGTCGGAACGGTCGTAGGTCGGCACGATCTCGATGCCCGCCGGCAGTCCGGCTTTCAGCTGCTCGAGCTTGGCTTTGACTGCGGCGATGGTCTCGAGCGCGTTCTTCCCGGAGCGCATGATGATGATGCCGCCGGCGACTTCGCCTTCGCCGTTCAGTTCGGCGATGCCGCGGCGCATTTCGGGACCGACCTGGATACGTGCCACGTCCTTCAGCAGCACCGGCACGCCGGCCTCGCTGGTCTGCAGCGGAATTGAGCGGAAGTCGTCCAGGGTCTTCAGGTACCCGCCCACGCGGACCATGTACTCGGCTTCGCCGAGTTCCAGCACCGAGCCGCCGGTTTCACGGTTGGCGTTCTGGATGGCCATGATGACCTTGCCGTGGCTGATGTTGTAGGCGCGCAGCCGGTCGGGGTCGAGCACCACCTGGTACTGCCGGACCATGCCACCGACGGTGGCGACCTCGGCGACGTTGGGGAGGGTTTTCAGTTCGTACTTGAGGAACCAGTCCTGCAAGGCACGCAGTTCGGCAAGGTCATGCTTGCCGGTGCGATCCACCAATGCGTATTCGTAAATCCAGCCGACACCGGTTGCATCCGGACCAAGTGATGGACTGACACCGCGCGGCAGCCGCGCTTGCACCTGGTTCAGGTACTCGAGCACGCGCGACCGCGCCCAGTACAGGTCGGTGCCGTCATCGAAGATGATGTAGACGAAGGAATCGCCAAAGAACGAAAAGCCGCGCACCGCTTTCACACCCGGCACCGATAGCATGGTGGTGGTGAGCGGATAAGTGATCTGGTTTTCGACGATCTGCGGCGCTTGTCCCGCATAGGTGGTGCGAATGATGACTTGCACGTCGGACAGATCGGGCAACGCATCCAGTGGCGCGCGTGCGACCGACCACACGCCCCACGCGGCGATTGCCACCGTCGCCAGCAGCACGAGGAAGCGATTGACGATTGACCAGCGGATAAGGCGGGCGATCATTTGCCGCCTCCCGCCTTGCGCTGGATGCTCGCCAGCGCCAGTTCACCTTGCGGTGTCTGCATCACGGTGAATGAAACCAGCGTGCCCTCCTTCACATCAGCCGGAACGCCGGATGCAGGGAGCTGGTACTCCATGGTCATGGCGCCCATTTTCAGGCCAGGAATCGGCCCGTGCGAAATAGTGGCGCGGTCCTTGCCGATTTTTTCGACCTTGCCTTCGCCTGGATGCGTCGCAACGCTGGCGGCAGGCGCGGCATTGCCTGCTGCCTCGCTCATGCGCGTGCCGGAGGTTTTCAGGCTGGCTTCGGAATCGATCAGGAATTGTCCCGACAGCACCACGCTTGCGCCCTTGGTGAGGCCGCTGCGAATTTCAGTCATCTCATTGGCTTCGGCGCCAATCTCGACATCGACCGGCGTGAATTGCGGCTTGCCATCGCTGCCCGGCGCGGAGACGAGTACCACGGTGCGTGTACCGGTCTGGATCACGGCCTCGGAGGGCACCAGCAACGCATCCCGTTTGGATGACGCGTTCACGCTGACGGTGGCAAACATGCCCGGCACCAGGCGGCCGTTCGGATTGGCGGCTTCGATGCGCGCCTTCAGGGTGCGTGTGCCGGCATTGACTTCGGGCAGCAGTGCCGTGACGCGGCCCTTGAAGACTTCACCCGGGTAGGCCGGCACACTGGCCTCAATACTGCTGCCCGGCTTCAGCCAGGCCACCTGTGTTTCCGGTACGTCGGCGTTGATCCACACGGTCGAAAGACCATTGATGCGAAACAGCATCGCGCCGGGCATCACCGTCATGCCCTCACGCACCGCGAGTTCGCCGATAACGCCGCTGACGGGCGCGGTCAACGTAATGCGCGGCCGCGTTTTGCCCTCGGTATCGATGGCCGCGATGGTACCTTCTGGCATGCCCAGCACACTGAGTCGCTGGCGGGCTGCCTTGCGCAGTCCCTCTGTGGCTTGCGGGCTGTTCTTCAACGCCAGGTATTCCTCCTGCGCGGAGACCCAGTCGGGCGCAAGGATTTCAGCGAGCGGCTGCCCCTTGGAAACATGATCGAGCGGCGCGCGCACGAAAAGTTTTTCGATATAGCCGTTGACGCGCGCCTGCACGATCACCACCGAGCGTTCGTCGAAAGCAACCGCACCGACCACCTGCACCTTCTTGTCGATGGACCCGCTGGTGACCTGCGCCGTGCGAATGCCGAGGTTTTGCACCACGCGCGGACTGATCTTCACCGAGCCCGCATCCACGCCATCATCGCTGTACGCCGGCTGCAACATCATGTCCATGTAAGGTGATTTGCCGGGCTTGTCGAACTTCTGCTGGGGATACATCGGGTCAAAGTAATACAGCGGCTTCCTGCCGGCGATGTCGGCGGCGACTGCGGGTGCAGCGGCCTGCGCGCTGGTGGGGTTGGCGCCACCGGCCGCCGGTCG
>JBDTSU010000306.1:0-4610 GCA_039930965.1 Betaproteobacteria bacterium | reverse complement strand
AAGTCCGCCTGGTGCTTCGGGACATCCGTATCCATGTAGATGGCCTCGACCGGACACTCCGGCACGCACAAGGTGCAGTCGATGCATTCGTCGGGGTCGATGACCAGGAAGTTCCGGCCTTCGCGGAACGCATCCACCGGGCACACCTCGACGCAGTCGGTGTGCTTGCAATTGATGCAGGCCTCGGTGACGACGTAGGTCATGGCAACGAACGCCTGCCGGTTGGGCCCGCAGCCACACGTGACCGGCCGGCCACCTGGACCGCGCCGGATCGGCGATGGCGACTGAGGCTCGTGACCACCAGCACCATGAACAATACCAGGGCGAGCGCGTTGGCGATGGCCGCGTATTGGCGCAATGCGAACCATCCGCCCAGACCCGCCGCGACACGCGCCGCGAGGCCAAGGTGCAACACCGCCAGCGGAATATAGAAGCCACGGTGCCAGTTGAAGTTGAGGCGGGTGACCGCCGGCAGAATAATGGGTGCGTGGCCGAACACCATGGAAAACACAAATCCCAGCAGCAGGGCATGCAGCGCGGCATCGCGTAGCGGAGATCCGGCCTGTAGCGCACCGGCCAGGCCGAACAGCGCCGCAATAGCGAGCCAGAGATAGCCCGTCAGCAGGCACACCGCCATGTAGCGCGTCAGGACCGCGGTTCGGATCGTGTGGCGAACGATGTCGTAACGCAACAGCCAGGCGGCCAGCGCCAGCAGGGCGGCGGCAAACAGGACGAGGCCGGCGGCCTCGTTGATGAGGGCGCCCAGCGCGCCGGCCAGCACCGCCGCAACGGTGATCGCGAACAGGCTGCGCGCGACCGGCGGCGTCGGCAGGAAACGCGACAGCTCGAGTCTTTCGCCGGCGATGGTCAGCAGCAGGAAAGCGGCCCACAGTGGCACGGCGGGTGTCACCGTCCCGGTCAGGGCCCAGAGCAGGTTGCCGGCCAGCCACATTAGCGCCGCGATCGTCAGGACCGCGTGATGGGCGACACGTTGACGCCGCCACACGCCGGCGCACGCCGCGCACATGACCAGGGCGGCGAGGCTGAGCAGCAGCGCGGACCAGGGCAGTGGCGCCGCGGCGATCAGCGCGATGGCCGCAAGCCCCGAGAACAGCGGCGCCAGGTACGGCCAGCGGACGCCGAGCGCGACCGCGCGCTCGAGGGAAATGACCGTGCCGAAAAAGCCGCCGATCATCAGCGCGCCGTGCACGCCGATCAGGCGCGCGATGGCGTCCGGGACCGGCAGGCCAAGCCTGGCCAGCCCGGACAGCACGCCGCAGACGAGTGCGGCGATGGCCGGCAGCATCAGCATCAGGCGGAGCCGCGGTGGCAGGGTCTTCACACTTGCTGCACTCGCCGTATCAGGTGGCGGCACCGCAGCAGCGGGCATGGGTGGCGGGTAGCGGCGCGACGGCGGCAACCTTGCCGATGCGCACCTGCCAACGCTCGGGTCCCTGCTCGAGGTAGTCCCAGCTGAACTGGCCGGTCGACTCCGCCTGGAACTGGTAGTACAGCGGCTTGGGATCGTGATCGTTGGTCAACAGCAGCGCCTCACCGGGCGGCAACGCCGCGAAGATGCCGAAGATCAGCGGGTGGCGATTGCGGGGAAGAATGTCGCGAACATCGAGGGTGACCGCGGAGGCGGTTGTCATGGTGTTTCCTTTGTGTGAGTTGAAGGGTCAGGCACTACGCATCCCAACCGAGCGCCGAGCGCGCCGCGTCGCTCATGAGCAGCGGCGACCAGGGCGGTTCCCAGACCAGGGCGACATCGATAACCGAATCGGACGGCAGCATCTCCTGCAGAACGAACTCCGCTTCGGCGGCAATGGTTTCTCCCATCGGGCACGCCGGTGAGGTCATGGTCAGCGCGAGCTTCACGCCGGCTTCGGTCCGTTCAAGTCCATAGACCAAGCCCAGATCGACAATGTTGATGCCGACTTCCGGATCGATCACCTGGCGCAGGGCATCGCGCAATTTGTCCAAGTCTTGCATGCAGGAATTAAGATATATTGTGAATACATGTTCAATATAAGCCCGGCGAAAATAAAAAGCAATATTGTTCGTACATCTTATTTGCCGGCGTGCTCGCGGGACGCCTGCGGCCTGACCGGCCCGGCCGGTCGAGGTTTTATGCCCCACTTCCCCGCATTATTTGACATGCATCAAATTACCAGCCCATCTAGGCCTTAATGTCTGGCCATCGAATGCTTGCGCCCAATGGAGAATGCAATGAACAAATTGATCAAGACCGGATTGGCCGCAATTGCCGTGGTGGTCAGCTTTGCCGCGCTCGTCGCCGATGCGACGGCGGCGCCTGCCGCCAAAGCGCCGGGCGATCTTGGGCCGCCGCGCGGCAAGCCGATCAAGGCGGTGCTGACCAGCCCGCCGCATGTGCCGCCGGCGACCGGCCGCAATTACCCGGCCAAGGTCATCGTCGAACTCGAAGTGGTCGAGAAGGACATGGCGATTTCCGAAGGCGTGAGTTATACGTTCTGGACGTTCGGCGGCACGGTGCCGGGCAGCTTCATCCGCGTCCGCCAGGGCGACACGGTGGAATTCCACTTGAAGAACCACCCCGGTAGCAAGATGCCGCACAACATCGACCTGCATGGCGTGACCGGGCCGGGCGGCGGCGCGGCATCGAGCTTCACCGCACCCGGCCATGAATCGCAATTTACCTTCAAGGCCCTCAACGAAGGTATTTATGTCTATCACTGCGCCACCGCGCCGGTGGGCATGCACGTGGCCAACGGCATGTACGGCCTGATCCTGGTCGAGCCGCCGCAGGGCCTGCCAAAAGTCGACCACGAGTACTACGTCATGCAGGGTGATTTCTATACGACCGGCAAGTATCGCGAGAAGGGGCTACAGCCTTTCGACATGGAAAAGGCCATCGACGAGCGGCCGACGTACGTCCTGTTCAACGGCGCGGAAGGCGCGCTCACCGGCGACAAGGCGCTCACGGCGAAGACCAACGAGACGGTTCGCCTGTTCATGGGCAACGGCGGTCCCAACCTGGTGTCGAGCTTTCATGTGATCGGCGAGATCTTCGACAAGGTGCGGTATGAGGGCGGCAGCAATGTGCAGACCAATGTGCAGACCACGCTGATCCCGGCGGGCGGTGCGGCCATCGTCGAATTCCGAACCGAAGTGCCGGGCAGTTACGTGCTGGTCGATCATTCGATCTTCCGCGCCTTCAACAAGGGTGCGCTGGCCATCATGAAAGTCGATGGCCCCGAGAACAAGGCGATCTATTCCGGCAAGGAAGTCGATTCGGTCTATCTGGGCGATCGTGCGGGGCCCAATCTGGCGGCAGTCACCTCCGCGACCAAGGCCGCGGCCAGTGGCACGCTCACCCAGGAAGACCAGGTCAGGGCCGGCCAGCAATTGTTCAACGGCACCTGCTCGGTGTGCCACCAGGCCAACGGCGAGGGCCTGTCCGGGGTATTTCCGCCCCTGGCAAAATCGGATTACATCGCGGCCGATCCCAGGCGCACCATCACCACCGTCCTGCACGGGCTGACCGGCAAGGTCACGGTCAACGGCAAGGACTACAACTCCGTCATGCCGCCGATGAACCAGCTCAACGATGACGAGATTGCCAACATCCTGACCTACGTGCTGAACAGCTGGGGCAATCCCGGCGGACGCATTGCCACCGACGAGGTCAGGAAGGTTCGCGCGCTTCCCGCGCCGGCACCGGCGGCGGCGCACTAGGCCTCGATGCCGACCACACGACGCATTTGCTGGCCGTTGGCGGTTGCCGCCATCACGATGGCGACGACACTGCCGCAATGCGTGCCCGCCGCGGAATACATGTCAATACCCGCCGGCAACCTGACCAGCGTTCTCTCCAACGATGCCGATAGCGGACCCACGCGCATCGATGCGTTTGCCTTGCGCGCGACGCCGGTCACGAACGACGAGTATCTCGCCTTCGTCAAGACATCCCGCGCCTGGCAGCGCGGGCGGGCACCGGCCACATTTGCCGATGCGAGCTACCTGCATCAATGGCGCGGCCCGACCGTTCTGGGCGACACACTGAAGAACGAACAACCCATCGTCAGCGTGAGCTGGTTCGCGGCGCAGGCCTTCTGTGAAAGCGAAGGCGCGCGGCTGCCGACCTGGTACGAGTGGGAATATGTCGCCGCCGCCGATGACACGCACCGCGATGCGCGCGGCGATCCGGCCTGGCGCGCGCGCATTCTCTCCTGGTATTCGCAGCCGTCCGGGGCGCCCTTGCCGTCGGTGGGCGGCACGGCCAACGCTTATGGCGCGCGCGACATGCACGGCCTGGTGTGGGAATGGGTGGATGACTTCAATGCGCTGCTGGTGAGCGTCGACAGCCGCAATCAGGGTGACCCTGACAAGCTGCAATTTTGCGGGGCCGGCGCCATCAGCCTGAAGGACCGCGACAACTACGCGGTCCTCATGCGCATCGCGCTGCTCTCGTCCCTCGGCGCCGCCGATACCACCAACAACCTCGGCTTTCGCTGCGCGCGGCCGTTGGCGAAGGACCCAAAATGATGACACCCTCAGGTCCGGCAATTTCCCGGCGCCGGCAATACGCGCTGATCGCCCTCGCCTGCACCGCATCGGTGCTGGTCGCG
>JBDTSU010000305.1:0-4616 GCA_039930965.1 Betaproteobacteria bacterium | reverse complement strand
CGGTGTGGCGCCGGTCTGGCGCCGCCTATAATTGCGGCATTGCAGATCACCGCGATCTCCACACGCTGATAGGGCCATTGGATGTGGCTATGAAGTAGCAGCGGCCGAACCGGTTGTGCCCGATGCAGCCGACGACGTTGCCGACGCGCCACTGTGGCGCAACGCGTCGCGATAGTTCGCCGTTAGCGCGCTCTGACCCTGTTCCCGCCTACAAAAATGCCGTCTCCGCCCATCTCGCCTGCCGCCATCAACATGGATTTCATTCTGCCGGCGGTCGCGCCCGCGCAATGTGTCACCTGGCTCTCAAAGGGATGGCGGGACCTGCGGCGGCGCCCCGCAGTTGGCCTCAGCCATGGCGCGGTCATGGCCGTATTCGGCGTTGTCATGTTCGGCTACGCGCCGAACCGTTTCTGGCTGCTGGCGGGGGCGTTCTCCGGCTTCCTGCTGGTGGCGCCGGTACTGGCCACCGGCCTGTACGCCATCAGCCGTGCCCTCGAGAGCGGCGGCCGCGCCGATTTCGCCACCGTCAGCAATGTGTGGCGCTCCGGCGATGGTCGCCTGATCCAATTCGGCGTCCTGCTGGCGCTGGCCGGCACCGGCTGGGTGCTGACCTCCGCCGCGATGATCACCTTGTGGGCGCCACAACCCATCCACGGTCCGGCGGACTTCCTGAAGTATGTGGTGGTCAGCGATTCATGGCTTTTCGAGGCATGGCTGGTGGTCGGTGGAATGCTGGCGGCGCCGGTGTTTGCCTCGAGCGTGATCGCCATGCCGATGCTGCTCGACCGGCCGGTCGGCGTCCTGACGGCGGTGCTGACCAGCTGGCGGGTCATCCTGGCCAATCCCGTGCCGATGGCGGTATGGGCCGCAATGATCATGCTATTGACCGCGCTCGGCATGGCGTCCGCGTTGCTGGGCCTGATCGTGCTGATGCCGCTGCTCGGACATGCCAGCTGGCACGCTTACCGCGACCTGGTCAGGGATGGTGTAGAGGACGGCGGCTGATGCTGTTCGGCTTCACCGAAGCGGACTTCGCGCAATTCGGCCTCACTTTCGGGCTGGGCGCGTTCATGCTGTACATGCTGTTCATCATCTACAACCTGGCACGCGAATCCAACGCGGGCAAGCTGGGCACCTTCGTGCTGTTCCTGGTACTGGCCTTCGGCATGCTCGGCTTCCTTGCCAAGGGTGTGATCAAGTGGCTGATGGGCATTCACTGACGCGGAACGAATCGGCGGTCTTGCCTTAAATCGCCGGGGAAGGATGCACCGCGCGCTCAGGTTTCCGGTTCGGCCTCGCTGGCGGGCGGACGCCCGGAAAGTGCTCGCGAATAATCCAGCGCGGCATCTAGCGCACTCATGAGTTGGGGAACCCGGATCGGCTTGGTGACGTAGTTGAAGAAACCGGCTTTGAGACCTTTCTCGATATCGCGGGGCATCGCGTTGGCGCTGACTGCGATGATCGGAATATGCGACGTGGCCGGATCGCTGTGCAGGATCTGCATGGCATCGAGCCCGCTCATGCCCGGCAGGTTGATGTCCATCAGAATCACTTCCGGCTGTCGGGCTTTTGCCGCGGCAATACCCAGGATGGCATCACTCTCGGCGAGAAAGCAAAGTTCCGGGCGGCGGGCGATGAGTTGCCTGACCAGCTCGGTGTTGGCCGGATTGTCTTCGACATACAACACACTGCGCGGCGCCGAACCACCTACATCGAGCTCGCGCGGTACTGCGGCGCGTTCGCCTTCCGGCGCAAGTGGCGGCGGTGCCGAGGTCGCGGGCAATTCGATCCAGAAAACGCTTCCTGCCCCCGCCTTGCTGTCCGCGCCAATGATCCCCCCCATCATTTCGACAAGTTGCTTCGACACCACCAGGCCAATGCCGGTGCCGGCCTCCTGGCCGGCCTCCTGGCCGAGGCGATTGAAGGGCTGGAAAAGTTGTGCGAGCTGTTCCGGTGTCAGTCCCTTGCCGGTGTCCCGCACACTGACGCGAATGGAATCGGCACCAAGTGGGCTGGGATTGCACTCGACGGTGACGGTACCGCCCGGCCGGTTGTATTTGACGGCATTCAGCAGCAGGTTGATGAGCACCTGCTTGAGCCGCGTCCGGTCCGCCTTCACATGGCAGGCGGTTTCGAAAAGTGGAAACGCGACGCGGATGCCTCGCTTCTTTGCCTGCGGCGCGATCATGGCCTGGCATTTGAGCATGACATCGCCGAGGGAAACTGGCTCCCGCGACAGGATCACTTTGCCCGATTCGATCAACGCGAGGTCGAGGATCTCGTTCGACAGGTCAAGCAGGTATCGCCCGGCGACCAGGATCTGTTCGAGATTTTGCTTTTGCGAGGGCGGCGGCGGCGGAACACCGGACTCGATGAGCTCGGCGAAACCAAGGATCACGTTGAGCGGCGTGCGCAGCTCGTGGCTCATCTGCAGCAGAAAATCCGATTTTGCGAGGCTCGCCTTTTCGGCGGCAGCCTTGGCGTTCGCCAATTCCTGTTGCGCGTGCCGGCGCGCGGAATTGTCGATACCAACCAGCAGATAGCCGATGATGTCGCCGCGGCCCTCGCGTAGCGCCGTGATCGACACGATCGCGGGAAGGCGGCTTCCGTCCCGGCGAACGTAGGTCAGCTCAGCATTGTCCTCGATACCGCGCGAGGCCTTGAACACCAACGCCGCGAAGCCCGAATTGACCGCGGTTGCGTACTCCCGGCTCAATGCCGCAGCGCGCGCCGTCAATTCCTCCGCGTCGTGAAAGTCGCTTGGGCAGATCAGGTCCACCACGTCGGCGGCGGCAAGTCCCAGCATCTGTTCGGCGCCGGCATTGATCCACCGGATGATGCCTTCCGCGTCGGTGACGATCATCGCCATGTTGGTACAGCCACGCATCGCGTTCTGCAGGGAGCCGGCTTTCAGCAGTAACGGCAAGCCGCGGTCGCGCACGATCGTTTCCCCTTCCCCGGAGTCGCCGGAATTGGGAGAAACGTGTTCTGCTTTGTTCATGGCCCGTCCGGTTGAACTACCTTTGTTGGCATCAGAAGAAACCGCGATGCCGCAGCCGTCGAATATACCGGATGCCGCGCTGCTCAAGGCTAACAGTCCTGGCACCGCGCCTTATGTCAGCGAAACACCTTATCTGACGTAGTCGCGCCGATGGCCGCGACCCTATGCGCGCCGTCTGGGCCCTCCCCGCCGTTTGCGACACGATGCCCCCGCCATTCGGCGATGGGCGCAGGTTACATCGCCCGACCGTACCCATGCGCGCGGATGCTGTACCGCAGCATTTCCGTGACGCATATCAAGAATTCAGATGGCAATCATCCAAAGATACGATTGGCATTTGATGTGTATTGACCCTATCTTTGAATTGTGCATCGCACCAATTATGACGCGCACGGAGCCTCAGAACGCCACCATGAATACCGAATCGCACAACCTCAAACTCACCGACCGCATGGATTCCCGCTGGCGGCCTGTGCGGGCGCCTTGCGGGTACGCGTGGGGCCGGAGTATGGCTCATCGCCCATTTATTCGGCCGCAAAGCGCGCCGCCCCTGGGAGGCAGCCTGACCGGTCGCCGCCCTTTGTTCAGTGCCGTCCACACAATGGAGAATCATATGAACGACTATCGCCTGATCGAAGAACAAATCCGCCGCGCCCGACTGGCGCGCAGTGCCTACCTGGGTCAACTCGTCACCCATGATGCGGACGCGCTCTGGACCGGCGTGAAGCGACTGGTGAACAATGTCATGCTGATCATCAGGGCGCGTATTGAGGCCGTGGATCAACCCAAGACCTTGCCGCCCGCCTATTTCTGATACGGATACGCAGGGGCGGGCGCGCGATGCCGGCGAGGGCGCGCGCGCGAATTACATCAGTTTGGCCATGTCCCCACAGATCGCGGCCGCGCCGCGCGCGGTGATGTAGCGCAGGCCCGAACTCATCGAAATGACGCTGCGCTCGACGCCATCGCGGCTGTCGACCACCGCCTCGATCTGAACGATATGCGCTGGAAAAAGGTAGATCTGCTGGGTGCGCGCCGAATCAAACATCACGACCCGCTTGCCAGTCTTGTCGCGCGAATCGGCGGCAAAATTATTCTCGACGGAATTCACCGTCTCACAAATGTAGGCATTCGCCATGCTGCATCCTTCCCCTTCATGCGACCCCGAAAGGGCCGTTGATCAGGGTAGCACGGACGCGATGCCCGCTTTCACGGCTCTCTGTCACACCGGTAACATTGGCATCGACGAATCACTAGTGTCCCAACGTTTATCGTGGAGAGCATTCCAACTCCATGAATTCGTTTACGATCTTCAACAACTTGCGTGTCGACGATGTCGAATTCGCGTGTGCTGGTTTCGTCGAGCTTCCGAACTTGCATTAGAGGCAAGCGGTGTGCACGAAGTGTCGTTGCAAAGATCATTTCCAAACGTTGGGACACTAGTGTCGACGAATCACTAGTGTCCCAATGTTGGCAGATGAGGCGGCTATAAGCCAATGAATCGGTTACGGAAACGAGCGCTGTTGTCTGGTCTCGATTTGAACGTTGAAGCGCAGACTGTGAGCTTTTTGCGGATACCCGCGGAAGACTCCCATGCATCAAGGCATGCTCGTGT
>JBDTSU010000304.1:0-4624 GCA_039930965.1 Betaproteobacteria bacterium | reverse complement strand
CCGAATTGACTTCAAAGCTGGCCGAGCGGCTGCCCACTGTCAAGGTTGCCGTCACCCGGCCGCCAAAACTTGCCGAGGCTGTCACCCGCATGCGCACCGACTGGCCGGCGCTGATGATGCCGGGCGCACTGGTGAATGCCGCGCCGTTGAGACTGTATTCGCCATTGCTCACCGAAATCGGCAGCGGCAGGTTGAAGCCCTCAATCACGACCGGCATCGAGGTAGCCAATACGACCCGGGTGACGTTGGTCAGGGTTCCAAAGCTGAAATTCGACGGCACGGTATCGGCAATCGGATTGATGGCAACGGTTGAATTGAAGCGTATGTAGCCGTACAGCGGATCGGGATAACCCTGGCAGTAGTTGACAAAATCGACCGCGAGCTTTGTCATCGGCGAGCCATAATAAATATCGCCATATTCAATTTCGTGCACGGTGAATTGCGACCCCGCTCCGAGCGAGAAGCAACTGGAGTACATCGGCGCGGACACGCGAAGGAACGCCGGCCCATTGGTGTAGGAATATGCACTCGTCGTCGGGTAGTTGCCCGGTACCAGCAAGGCGCCGTTGGCCGCGCCGAAGGCGAAAGACCACGTTTCATAGTTCGGGAGGGGAAGCTTTTGCGCCGCCACGACTGCGCTATTGTCGGAAGACCGGGTTGCCGCGACGTCGAACAGGGTGGCCGTTGAAAGCGTGTAGGTCTTGCCACCGCCGAGAATTTCGGCGCCCTGACTGATCAGGTATACCAGCGGGCTGCCGTTCGCCACGGGCGGGAAGCCGGGCGATGTACCAACGCGAAATACGCCGCTGACGTTGCCGATGTTCAGGACAGTGGTCGCCATGGTGTTGGCTGCGGCGTTGGCGGTGGTGCGCACCCTCACGCGCTGGCCGACGCTGATCGTGCCGTTTCCCACCGTATAAGCGCCGCCATCCACACTGTACTCACCGCCGGCAATACTGATGGGCACGGCGACATTGATCCCCCTGACCGTTATTTCCTCGGACTCGACCACCTCGGACGGCGCTACGGCAAGTGCGGGCGTGAAGAAGAAAGGGATCGGCTGGCGGATGGCGTGGTCGATCGGATACGTCGAATTGATGCGGATGAACGCCATTACCGCGGCCGTACCGGCGGTGGGGACGCCGCTGCCCGTTGCGCAATTATCGACAAAATCCAGCGCGAGGCGCAGGGTGTCGCCCGTCACCGAGTGCTCGATCTCATGCACGACAAAATTCGACGGACGCGGCGAATTGGCGCCACTGCCTTGGTAACAGACCGGCACCTGCAACGCGGCGCTACTGCCGTTAGTTGAGGATGAAACCGAACAACGCGCGCCGCTGGCAGAGCTGCCGTCACCATTGCACTGATAGCTGCCGACTTGCAGCAGCGACTGCCCCGGTCCGGCCAGCGTAAGCTGCCATGGATAAACGTACGGTACGGAAGGAACCGAATCCACGTTAACCAGCGAACGCGCGTCAAGAGTCAGCGAGGGCAAGAGTGAGGCCGTGGCAAGCGTCCCTGGCGAGATGACCTTTTGCGTGGTCAAGCCGGTCGCGTAGTCCTGCGAATAGAAAACCACGAGCGGCGGCCCGTGCGGTTGTGGATTGGCATCCTGGGCCGTGGCAATCGTGAATGTTTCCGTCCGGCCGCCTACTGTGACCGGGATGGTCAGCGCGGTGTCGCTCTGCGTGGATGCCACCGCCCGCAACCGCAGCCTTTGACCGGGCGCGATGCTACCGGGCAACACGGTGAAGCTGCCGCCGTCGAGCGAATACTCGCCGCCGGTTATCGAGATGGGCAGCGGCACATTCATCGCACGCATGGTCACTTCATTGGAGATCACCACCGCCCCGGTCGCCAGACCGGCTTGCGAGACAAATGCGAATGGTGCCGGCATGTCGATGGTGTAATCGATCGGCAGTGTTGAATTGAATCGAAGGTGACCATACTGGGTGACCATTGCTGAGTTGGCGTTGCAACGGACCGAGAAATCCGCGGCCAGCCTGGTCGGGGTGCCATCGGGCGCATAGTCGAGTTCTGCCACGGTCATGCTGATGGACGGGTCAGCGTCCGGATAACAATCGCTGTTGTATCCCAGGGCGAGACTGGGCAATGTGCTGGAAAAGTAACTGGCGGTCTGCGGGTAGTTGCCCGGCACGAGTTGGGTTGAGGCCGCGCCGGAAAATTCGCCAAACCACACGTAGTTGTAGGATTGGTATGGACTCACGGAGACCGTGAATGCCGGCGAATACAGTCTCTTGGCAACAACAAACGGATCCAGCGTCGCCGCACTGTACACCTTTGCTTGCAGGGGCTGGGAGGTTGCGCGCGGCACCGACACCAGCACCAGCAGCGGCTCGTTCGCCGGTTGCGGAGCAGTGCCTGTTGCGGTACCGACCTTGAACGGAAATTCGACGCCTCCCATGGTCAGCACGGCTGTTCGGAGGGTGTTTGGCGTCGGGGCGCTGGTGAGCCGGACACGAATGGACTCGCCGTTGCTTATCGTGCCGGGTGCAGATGTAAAGGCGCCAACGCCGATACTGTATTCCCCGCCGCTGATCGTTACCGGCACGGGCACCGTTATTCCGGTCGCGGAGCCGGTCGCCGAAACATACACGGTATTGGTCGCGGCACCAACGACGCCGGGAAAGTCGAACGGGATCGGCAGACGCAGCGCGTAATCGATCGGCAACGTGGAGTTGTAGCGGATGTGCCCGAAGAGGCGCGAGGAACTATAGGAATTCGGTGCACACGTGGCGACGAAATCCATCGCCAGCCGGGTGGGCATGCCGTCGCTGGCGAATTCGATTTCGCTGATCGTGACATTGGTCGCGCCAGAAGGCATCGGGTAGTCGCACTGGGAGAATTGGCCGAGCAGGTTGGAATACCCGTTGTTTTGCACTATTGCGCTCTGGCCCAGGGCGGGACTTGAACCTACGTTGAGGTAAGTCCCGGGCGCCAGCGTGCTGCCGGCGGGTCCGTACAAATCAAGATAGTAGTAGGGATTGGGATCACCGACCTGGTTGGATTCAATGCGGATTCCGCGTTCATCCGGGTAATTGCTGGCAGATTTCGCGAGCCGCATCTGGCGAATGGTGGCCGGGCTGAGCACGGTCGTCCTGGAAACTGCACTACCGTATTTCGGCTGGGCGTACAGGACCAGCAATCCCCCGCTGGAAACCGGGGGCATCGTGCCCGTTATTGTGCCCACTGAGAACGCCGGCTGGTAACCACTGAAGTCCAGCACCGCGTTCACGACCGAATTGGCATTGGGCGGCGCGGTCGTCCGCACGCGAAGGGTGTCGCCGTTGTTGACGACTGCCGGTGCGCTGGAATAGGCGCCGCCGTTCAGCGAATATTCGCCCAGGCTGATGGTCATCGGAATCGGCGCGTCGAGTCCGCTGACGGTGACCTGATTCGAAATGAAACTTGCGCCAGGCGTCGCGTTGACGATCGGCGCAAAAATCAGGGTATCGGGTATGCGGCTATCTGTATGCGTCGGCAACGCATTGTTGTAACGGAACTGGCCAAAATAGATGGTCGATTGATTGTTGCACCGAACCTCGATGTTCACCGCCAGTGACGTCACATCGCCCTGCGCATTGCGGACCAGCTCGAGCACGTGGAATCGGCCCGATAACGTACTGCAGAAGTCGACGTAGTCATTGGGATAGAAATTCATCGAGGTGCGCGAGGTCACCTGTGCCGAGTACTTCTCACCGGCATCGTAAGTACCGGGCGCGATGGTCTGGCCCACGGGTACGCGCAACTGAAGCTTGTAATTGGCCGCTACGACGAGAAGTGTGTCGCCCGCCGCATTCCCGGTAACGCCGAAAGGGCCGTCCGCGCCGGTGAATGTCTGATACGGGCCGGATATGTACCCGCTGCTCCAGGGGCTGCGAATGAACAGTTTGCTTTGCGCCTGCGCCACGCTGGCGGAGGCAAGCAAGCACAGTGCGAGCAGTGCCCGGGCGGCGATCTTGAACATGGAGAACGGCATGAGGTGGGCCGTCGGGATCTGCCGCCGGTTTTTGTTGATTTTGATGACGAAGATTGTAGCATTTGCAGGTTGCGATCCTCTCGACCGGATCGAATCCGGGTGAACCGGAGCAGGCAGGGACAGATCACGATTTTCCGGCGGGAAAATTGAAATCGTGACCGCTTTTCGGCGGTGGCCAGGATGCCCCTTTCTCCCCTGGTCACGCGCCAACGTTACGCTTCGCAGCGCTTGCGCAGGCCCTCGATTTCCATCGTCAGGTAGCGCTGGTTGATGCCCGCCGTGAGGCCGCCAAACAGCCCGCCCGGCAGCCCGGTGAACTGCAGCCGCAACGTGACCGTGCAGGCTTCGCCCGTGGCATTGGCCGCAATCTGATGGCTGCCGGAGACGACGATTCCCGGGCCGGTGCTGATCCAGACAAACCCCTTGCCCGGAACCCGCTCCGTCACCTGCCACGTCGCCGGGGAAAATTCGGTTGCTTGATCAGCGCATGGCCGCCCAGCCGCAATGGTGGTTTATCGGTGAGCACGACGCTGGTAATCGACGGCGTCCATTCATGTCGCCGCATCAATGGGATGGCGTCGCTTGCAACCGGCCCACGCGACCCCACCTACGAGCAATGATAAA
>JBDTSU010000303.1:0-4624 GCA_039930965.1 Betaproteobacteria bacterium | reverse complement strand
CAACCAGTTTGCGGTCACATTGATGTCCATAGTGCTTAAGTAAGTGCCATTCGGGTCAAGGGAAGTTCCCATTTGGCGTTACACCACCAGCCCCCGCACCTGCTTCGACGCCTCCGTCTTGCCGGCCACGAAACGTTCGTGATTCTGCTCGATGGTCTTCAGGTCGTAGACGTAGTTGACCATCATCCCCAGCGACTGTCTGAGGCCCTTGTCGGAGAGATCGCCGCCGATATTCAGGCGCTCCATGCGGGCACCGTTATTCAGATGGAATCGCGCCACCGGGTCCCGGGTCGCGCCGTCGGGTTCGCCGATGCCGAGCAGGTAGGCGGCGCACAGCCGCTCGAGATCGCTTGCCGCTTTTTCGCGGGGCTTCTCGGCCGCGCGCAGTTCGCCGACGCCTTTTTCCAGTAGCGGGCCAATGGTCCGCTGAATGGAATCCAGGCTCTGCCGGACCGCGTCCGGAAACGCGTTGATCGCATCCGGGCTCACCAGCAGGCGGCGCAACCAATCGCGAAAACCGGGGATCGGGGAAAGCGTGCAGAAATTCTTCACACGCGGAAATTCCGCCGCGATCAGGCCCGCGACCTGCTTGATCAAGAAATTGCCCAGCGAGACGCCACGCAGGCCGGGCTGGCAATTGCTGATGCTGTAGAACGCGGCAACGTGATAATCCTTTTTCGATTTCGGTTCGCTGTCGATGTTGATGAGCGGCTCGATCGCGGCGGGCATATCCGCCAGCAGTGCCACCTCGACAAAGATCAACGGCTCAGCTGGCAGGGCGGGGTGGAAGAAGGCGAAGCAGCGGCGATCGTCCTGCAGGCGCCGGCGCAGGTCGTTCCAGCCGCGGATCTCGTGAACGGCCTCGTGGCGGATGAGTTGTTCGAGCAGCGTGGCCGGCGTATGCCAGTCGACGCGGGCGATGCGCAGGAAGCCGGGATTGAACCAGGATTGCAGCAGGTGGTGAAAATCGTCATCGACCTGCTGGAGTTCACGGTCTTTCGGCAGCGCGTCGAGCAGCCGTTCGCGCATGCCGACGATGGTCCGCGTGCCGCCCGGGGCACGATTGAGGCGCCGCAGCAACTCCTGCCGGGGAGGTTCCACGGCCTGGGTGAGTGCGGCGAGGTGCTGGCTGTCCGGTGACATGGCGTAGGTGGTGGCGGTGTCGAGGACCTGTTTCGGATCGGGGGAGAATTCGCGTTTTAACGCCTGGAAGAAAACCACCTGGTCTTCCTTCGACAGCTCCGCATAGCGCGCCAGCGTTTCCTGCGCCTGGGAAACACCGGAGGCTTCGCCGCGTTCTGTCAGCAACTGGTTGCAGGCTTGCACCAGCTTGCGGGTCTTCAGGCCGTCGCGCTTCAGGCGCATCGCCTTGTCGCGCATGCCTTTGATCGAACTGAGCATCGAGGTCATGTGGGGTCCTTTTCAATCCCGGTCAGTTTGCCCGAGGCCAGAAGAATTGTCTCCAGTCGGTGGTGAGGCGCCTGAACAGGATCGACACCAGCATGCCGGTCTGGCCGAAGCCCACCCCGCGCGCGCGCAACGCCACCCACATCGCCAGTGAAAAGCTGACCGTGAGATTGACGAAGCCAACAAGGGCGATGCCGACCAGGCACTTGGCGATCACGATGCCTTCGACGGAAAAATCGAGCGCGGCCATCGCCAGCCCGAAATTGGCCGACGAAAGCGTCACGTGCCGGACATCGACCGGCAATCCGGTGAGGAAGCCGATGGTGCCGACCATGGCGAGCATGACGCCGAGGAAGAAATTGCCCGCCAGCGCGCCGAGGTTGTCGTCAAGGTAACCGGCGAAGCGGGAGAGACGCGCCTCGCCCAGCAGGCGGCGCAGCCAGGCGGCATGCTCGATGCGTTCACGAATGCGTTCATAGGCGGCGAGATTGTCGTAATAGCCCGAGATCAATCCACCGAGGAACAGGCACACGCCGGCGAAGGCCGCGTGGAGCAGGGCGAGGCTGTCGATGGGCGACAGTTCGTGCAGCAGGTGATGGGCCTTCTCAGCGCTCATGATCGGCGCGCCCGCCATCTTGCCGATGGCGAACGACAGCAGCATTGCAGTGGGAATCGCGATCAAGACATTGCCGGCGATGGCGGCGAACTGGCTGCGCAGCAAATCCACCACGAGGTTAGCGAGCTTTTCGACGTCTTTCATGCGCCCGCGAATTTCGCTGATGACGCCGGCGATGGTCGAGGCGGTCATGGCCGGCTGTTTGGTGGCGAGTGTCCAGTGCATCACGTGGATCAGCACGAAGCCGAGCGAATAATTCATGCTGTAGGCCAGCGCGTAGCCCAGCGGCGGCAGCGCCGCCTGCGTGGAATACACTTTCAGCAGCGCCATGAAGGCGACCACGAATCCCGCCCACATCGCCGAGCGCCACATCCAGAAATACTCATCGCGGCCGGTGGTGATGTAATGCTCGCCGGCGCGGCTGGCGTTGTCGGTCACGCGCAGAGCGAGCAGGCCGATGGTGCGGCTGATGTGCCCGCGAATACCCTGCCGCAGGCCCTCGCCCTGGATGGCATTGCCCAGGAACTCCACCCACAGGGCAATCAGCGCGCGGTCATCGCGCGGCGGCGGGACGGAATCGTGCCGGGTGGCGGCGGTCTCATGCCGGGCGGCGAGAATGCCGACCAGCAGTTCGAGCCTGAGCAGGCTTTGCACCAGGCGCCGCAGCAGGTACGTCAGGGCGAGGCTGGTGCCGATGCTGGCGGCGCGGCTGCGAATGCGCACGATCACTTCGCGGCATTGTTCGATCAGCACGTGAAGCTGGCGCTCATCTTCTGCCGGTGTTTCGCCGCCCGCCAGGTACTTTCGATAAGCGGCGGCGAATTGCTGGGCCTCGGCGGCGAGCGCCAGGAACGGCGAATCACGCTCCTCGATGCGCGGATAAAGGCGTACCAGCTCGGGTTCGAGTCCCATCGCGCCGATGCGGATCGCCAGGATGTCGCCGGCATCGAGCATCTGGGAAAGCAACTCGGTCAGCGATTTCTCGTCGCGCATGTCGGTCAGGCGCAGGGCGTGCCAGAAACGCAGCTTCAATTCGGTCGGCACGCTCTCCAGCCAAACGTGATCGTCGCGGCGATTGAAGATCAGGTTGATACAATCTTTCAGATAGCCGGGATCGGTGATGGCCGGAAACACCCGCTGCACCAGACGCCGCCATAGCTCCGAGAAGAAGCCGGTATTCGGCAGGATGCCGCTGTCGGCGAAGAAACTGATCTGCTTGCGGCCGGAAAGCAGTGCCAGCAGGCGCGCGCCCAGCGCCGCGCGCAATGTGTCGTCGGCCTCGATCAGTTCACAGAGCATGGTAAAGCGCGCGGTCGACAGCAATGCGTTGCCGGCATTGGCCGGGCGCAGCGCGTCGACCAGGCCGACGAATTGCGCGAGCGGATCGGCCAGCTCGTCGGACATGGCACGCAGCGCCGCGATCATGGCGAGTCGGGAATTGTTGTTTGAAGTCACGGGAACTGACGAGAGTTGGAGGGTTATTGTATCGGTCATGGGAAGATGGAGCATCCGCGCCATGAAAAAGTTTCAGGGTGTCGGTAATTGGCGACACCTCGCAGCAGGGCCGGGGACAGGCGGCGGCTATAATCGTTCCTTCAATCCCGAAGAGTCATGACGGCTGGTTTCCACCAATGCTCGCCCACGAAACGCTCGCGCAGCTCAGAACACAGTTTGATTTCCAGCCGGTCGGGCAGCCGGTCGGTAATCTCACGCTCGGCAAGGGAACGTTGCGCGGCCAGCCGTTGCACATGGCGCTGGTCGAGAACAGGAACGCCAGCGGCGCGCTCGGCGCGAAGGAAAGCGACAGACTCGCCAGCCTGTTCAAGGTGATCGCGGCGAAGCAGGCGCCGCTGGTGATGTACCTGGATTCGGCGGGCGCGAAAGTGTCCGAGGGCCTGCCCGCGCTGGGCGCGTTCCGGCACATGTATCGCGCCGCGTTGGCCATGGCCGAATCGGGCGCACCCACGGCGGTTTTCTGCGGCGCGAATTGCTATGGCGGCGCCAGCATGCTGGCGAGCCTGGCGGGTACGCGTTACTACTCGCGCAACACCCGCTTGGCCATGTCAGGCCCCGCGATCCTGGCGCAGACGGCCGGTGTGTCGGTGCTCGATGAGATGTTCCAGGCCGTTTCGCTGGCGAGCATTGGCGCGGACGCGCGCATCAAGTTGCCCGGCAACCTGGCCGTTTCGCCGTCCGCGATGAGCGAGGAATTGCCGAGAGCGGCAACCAGCGGCGCGCGCCACGCGGAACTGGGCGCCCGATTGGCACAGATTGGCAACGGTGCTGGCAACGCCGCGCCGGAAAAAATTGAACGCAAAGACTTGGACAAACTGTATCCGCAGGGGTACACGCTGCATGAGCAGCAGGGCGTGTTGCGTGGCGAGGCCGTCGTCGAGGGCTCGACGGTCGCGGTCGTCGGTTTGATCGGCGGCAAACTGCTCGGGGCCGCGCGCGCCTGGACGCTTGCCGACCTGGTCTGGGCCAGGCGCGCGTCGCCGCCACGGACGCTGCATCTGCTCATCGATTGTGAATCGCATGCCACCACCCTCGATGATGAACGCGTCATGCTCTCCGCGTATCTCGCCAATCTCTCCTGCGCGC
>JBDTSU010000302.1:0-4625 GCA_039930965.1 Betaproteobacteria bacterium | reverse complement strand
CGCCTCGACGCTGATCCTGCGCAATCACGGCCTGCTCACCGCGGGGCGCACGGTGTGCGAAGCGTTCGTGGTCATGCACTGGCTGGAGAAGGCCTGCCAGGCGCAGATCATGGCGATGTCCTGCCAGGCGAAACTCAACAAGGTGCCCGACAACGTGGTGAAACTCACCAACGACCGTTACGCCCCCGGACAACGCCGCAAGATCACCGAACTCGAGTGGCCGGCGATGCTGCGCATGCTCGACCGGCGCGACCCGTCGTTCCGCGACTAGCCATGGCCGCCAACCTGAGCCTGGAAGGCAAGGTCGTCGTGGTCACCGGCGCCGGTGGCGGCATCGGCCGCGACTTTGCGCACGCCATGGCCGCCAAAGGCGCCAAGGTCGTGGTCAACGATGTCGGTGCTTCGGTATCGGGCGAAGGCAAGGACGCCGGCCCGGCGCAGAAAGTCGTCGACGAAATCAAGGCAAAGGGCGGTGAGGCGGTGGCCAACACCGACAGCGTGGCCGAGTGGGAAGCCGCCAACCGCATCATCAAGACCGCCATCGACACCTTCGGGCGCATCGACGTGGTGGTCAACAACGCCGGCATCCTGCGCGACCGGTTCTTCTTCAACATGTCGATCGAGGAGTGGAAAGCCGTCATCGACGTGCACCTCAACGGCAGCTTTTACGTGGCGCGCGCTGCGGCGGCGTATTTCAAAAGCCAGGCGTCGGGCCGCTACATCAACATGACCTCGACCTCGGGCCTGATCGGCAACTTCGGCCAGGCCAACTATTCCGCCGCCAAGCTGGGCATCGTCGGCCTGTCGAAGTCGATGGCCCTCGACATGGCCAGGTACAACGTGACCTCCAACTGCATCTCGCCTTTCGCGTGGAGCCGCATGATCGGCACCATCCCGGCCGAGACGCCAGACCAGAAGGCGCGCGTGGAAAAATTGAAATCGATGGAGACGGCCAAGATCGCACCGCTCGCGGTGTACCTCGCGAGCGACGCCTCGCAGGAAGTCACCGGGCAGATCTTCGGCGTGCGCGCCAACGAGATCTTCCTCATGAGCCAGAGCCGGCCGTTGCGCTCGGTGCATCGGTCGGAGGGCTGGACGCCGGAGACCATCGCCGAGCACGCCATACCGGCCATGCAGGCTCACTTCTACAAGCTCGACCGCTCGCAGGACGTGTTCAGCTGGGATCCGGCATGATCGATTACGCCCGTCTCAAGGCACGCAAGTTTCCCGAGGTCGAGCAGTCCTACACCGCCAAGGACACCATGCTCTATGCGCTGGGTCTGGGCTTCGGGCACAACCCGATGGATGAGAACCAGCTCCAGTTCGTGTACGAAAAAAACCTCAAGGCGCTGCCCACGATGGCGGTGGTACTGGGTTACCCGGGCTTCTGGATGAAGGATCCTGACTCGGGCATCGACTGGGTGCGCCTCGTGCACGGCGAGCAATCGCTCACGGTCCACAAGCCCCTGCCGGTCGCGGGCACGGTGATCGGCAGCACGCGCATCAAGGCCCTCGTCGACAAGGGCGAAGGCAAGGGCGCGCTGGTGTTCCAGGAGCGCACCATTCGCGACAAGGCCACGGGGGAACTCCTCGCGACGCTCGACCACCTCACCTTTTGCCGGGCCGACGGTGGCTTCAGCGCCAGGGAGGGCAACGGACCCAAGGGGGGAGATCCCGCCCCGGTGGCCAAGCCCGCGGTGCCGGAATCGGAACCCCACGCGCTGTGCGACCTGCCCACGCTCCCACAGGCCGCGCTGATTTACCGCCTGTGTGCCGACGACAACCCGCTGCATGCCGAACCGGCGGTGGCCAAGGCGGCAGGCTTTCCGCGCCCCATCCTGCACGGCCTCGCCACCTACGGCGTGGCGGGCCACGCGATCCTCGCCACCTTCTGCGATTACGACCCGGCGCGGCTGAAGTCGCTCGCCCTGCGCTTCTCGGCGCCGGTGTTTCCCGGCGAGACGATCCGCACCGAGATGTGGCGCGCCGGCAACCAGATCCAGTTCCGCGCCCGGGCCATCGAACGCGACATCGTCGTGCTGTCGCATGGCACGGCAGAAATCGCATAGCCCACCAGAAAGTGTAACTTTCGATTTAATAGAGTCAACAAGCGCGCGGGTGCTGTGCCAGTTGGATTTCCTTAACCGGCAACACCGCCGTGTCTGAACCGCAGCCTGCTTTCGCGCCCCTTTTCGTCTCGCCCCCTGCAAGGAGATTCCATGTCAACAGGCACCGTCCGCTTCCATCGCGTGCTGCGCGCCGCGCCCGAGCGCATCTACCGCGCCTTCCTCACTCCCGCCGCGATGGCGAAATGGCTGCCGCCGTATGGCTTCACGTGCACCGTGCACCAGATGGACGCCCGGGTCGGCGGGTCGTTCCGCATGTCGTTCACCAATTTTGGCAGCGGCAACGGCCACTCCTTCGGCGGCGAATACCGCGAGCTGGCGCAGAACGAGCGCATCCGCTACTCGGACAAGTTCGACGACCCGAACCTGCCGGGGGAGATGGAAACCACGATCTCCCTCTCGCCGGTCTCCTGCGGCACCGAGGTCAGCATCGTGCAGTCGGGAATCCCGCCGGCGATCCCGCTCGAGATGTGCTACCTCGGCTGGCAGGAGTCGCTCGCCCAGCTGGCGACGCTGGTCGAGCCGCAGATCCCCGGCTAGCCTCGCCGCGGTAAACCGGTCGCGCCCAGACGGTTGCTGGATTACGCGGTCAGCGTGGCAATGATCGGGCAGGCCACTTTGCCGCGCCGCATATCGCAGCGCGCGACCAAGGTATCGAGCGCGCTGCGCATGCGCTCCAGATCGGCAATGCGCGACTCGACCAGCGCGAGTTTCTCGGCGGCAAGTGAGCGGGCCTTGGCGCAGCCGCGCGGGCTGGATAGCGCCCCCAGGCGCGGGCCGATCGAACGCATCAGCACGCCGATCCTACCGCTCAGATAAACCGCACCAGATCCAGGCGCTTGCCGGCGGCTAATATCGAATCAATTCAATGCGTGTCCGCGGTTCGTTTTTTGCCAGCAAATCTGCTATTCCGCCGTCGAGCGTGGCGAGTATCCCCTGGCGATGGCGGGCAATTTCCAGCAAATATGCATCGGTTACCTGCCGATGACCAACCAATGACGCTCTGGAAAAACTGGCTAGCCCGCCCAAGGGCAAATCGTCAGGCCAGAATTGATGACCCGATAACGCGGTCATTTGCGCTAACGCCTGCATGGCCGCGCGTGGGCTGACGGCGTTGGTAATTATTTTCGCGTTGGATGAAATGCGCACGAATGCCAACTGGGTGAGCGGGCAACTTGCCCAGCGCTTGCAGCCGGCTTGATCGAACCAGACATGCGCCGCTTTGTGATGCACGTGTTGCGGCCAGGCCAATGCGATTAATACGTTGACATCAAGCAGGTAGGCCGGCTCGGCGTTCGAAGATGATTTCCGCGACGTGGGTTTAACCCTGGTCACTGCCGTCTTCGTCTCGTTTCACGTCATCGAGCCCAATCAAGGGGGCACCGGATGGGGCGGAAAAAACCGGAAAACCATTCTTCCGCCTGAGCGATGCCTGACTTTGTGCCGCGAGTCCGGCATGTGCCAATTCAGAAATAATTTCGCCCACTGAAGCGGAACGTGCCGCCGCCAGGCGCTTGGCGGCGTTGAGCAGACTTGGATCAATATTGAGGGTGGTGCGCATGATTTCCTCGTGGATCAGGTGAGCTGGAAAATTTGGCTCGCATCGATGCATCATAGCATCACTGCATCACGTTGAATCAAATTGTCGATTGCTGCGCGCATGCGTGGGTTGCCGGCGCGCTCTAGGCGCCGCTGACACGACACCGCGACGCCAGCGCGGCGGCTGGCTACACTGATGGCTCACTCTCCTTTCATGCACGCTTCGGCTGCGCCCAGGTGCGGGCCGGACTTGAACAGGAAGCCCCATGAGTAACGCCGCCACCGACAAAGTCTTTTCAGGTTCGATCCCCAAGCTCTACGACACCCTCCTCGTGCCGCTGATCTTCGAACCCTACGCCGAGGACCTCGCAAGGCGGCTGGCCGCGAATCCGCCGGCGCGCGTGCTCGAGATCGCGGCGGGCACCGGTGTCGTGACACGCAGGCTGGCCGCCGCGCTGCCGGACGCCGCCATCATGGCCACCGACCTGAACCAGCCGATGCTCGACCAGGCGGCCGCAACCGGCACCAGCCGCCCGGTGCAATGGCGCCAGGCCGATGCCATGGACCTGCCTTTCGGTGACGCGGCCTTCGACGCGGTGGTGTGCCAGTTCGGCGCCATGTTCTTTCCCGACAAGGCCAAGGCGTTCGCACAGGCCCTGCGCGTGCTGGCGCCGGGCGGCGTTTTTGTGTTCAACGTGTGGGACCGCATCGAGGAAAACGAATTCGCCGACGTCGTGACCGCCGCACTCGGATCGATGTTCCCGCAGGACCCGCCGCGCTTCATGGCGCGCACGCCGCACGGCTATTTCGATGCCGCCACCATTCGCAAGGCCCTGGCCGACGGCGGGTTCACCGCCGCAGTGCAGATCGATACGCTGGCCGCGCGCAGCCGGGCGGAATCGGCGCGCATTCCTGCCATCGCGTACTGCCAGGGGACGCCGCTGCGCAACGAAATCGAGG
>JBDTSU010000301.1:0-4636 GCA_039930965.1 Betaproteobacteria bacterium | reverse complement strand
CGCTGGTGCCTCCTAAGCTCCCCGCGTCGGGCTCGATTCCCGAATGGTCCACCAATTCAAGTGCTGAGGATAGAATACCTTATCGCTGTAGTGCAAATCAGGACTAACCATGAACAACAAATTACCTTACGTGACCGTCGCTACATTTTGCGAAAAGGTGTTGAATGAAGAAGATGGCGTATTGAGTGCCATCCGCATATTCGACACCATGAAAATCCAATTGACGAAGGACGCGGCTCAATTGGACGCGCCTCAAATGGCAAACTTACTTGTAGTTATGAAGTCAGGCGACTTCATCGGTAAGGGCGTCGTGAAAATCGTAGGCGTTAGCCCAGACGGCAAAGAACTAAAGGGCGTCGTGACAATGCCAATGACGTTCGAGGGTGGTGCGCACGGTAATAATCTAATCGTTTCGATGGCGATACGCACCAATAAAAGCGGGCTCTATTGGTATGAAACGTACTTCAACGACAAGTTTCTTACCCGTACACCGCTCTCTGTGTACGTGACTGAGAAGCCGACCGAGAAACCACAGCCGACGAAAAGTCTCCCGAAGAAATCAAAAGCGAAGTGACCTTGAACAGTTCGCTCAATGCGCCCTTAAGTGCATTCTCTTGAATATGACCGCACGTAAATTCAGCGATATAAAGCTCCGCTTCATTTGCGGCGGCAATAGTCACTTGGTCGGCCTTCACTTCGCCCCAAGTGACTTCCATCAGTTTTTCTTGCAGGACGGGCAGATCGTGAGTGCCCATCAGGTAGTCTTCAACAGACATCCTTAATTGAGTTCTCATGCCGGGTTCCAATCTGAAAAAAGTAAGAATAACTGAGGATGAAATTCAGGCTAAATATAATGCCAGCCCTATTCCTGCGCGCCTCAAGAATGGAGTGTACCACCTGGAAGAACTAAGCTCACATGACGCCCCAGCACATCTAAACATGCCAAAGGGCACAAAGAGCGCTTTCTTCAACGTTAAGAATAACAATGGGGTCATTCTCGCAAAAGTCCATGGCTATGTACGGCCTGATGGAACATATGACGCGAGCGGTCAGCTAGACCCAAAACAATACAAGTTCGGCACAACGATTTTCTACGTCTAGAGTAACCGTGTAACGTTTATGCGTATGTAGGCGGTTGACTCATTTTCCCCCTTACTTGTCATGAGGGGATACATGCCCCCTTTCGGCCTGCGAGGCGCGCCAGTGCTGCAGTTTCATCCTGTATCAAGTGCCCCGCGAAAGACAGGGCCGGCGGAGAGCGCAGCCGGAACGCTGGCCTTTGCATTCTCCGCATCCCGCCGCATCCCGCCGCATCCACTGCGACGGGACACTCTTCTTTACGTGCAGCGACTTACCGCAGGCTCCCCACAAACCCGGTCGCAATCAGCACCAGCAGCGTCAGGCCGAAGGCGATCAGGATGAAGCCCAGGATAGTCGAGCCGGTTTTCATCGGCTTCGATGGCTCGTCAACCAGGTACTTCTGCAGTTCGCCGGTTTCCACCAGCCGCTTGTAATGCAGTGAATGTTCACGGGCGAAGTGCTCCAGCGACATCGCGCCGGTGAACATGACGGTATCGAGTGGGAATTTCTCCGGACGGAAATGGTTGTTGAAGAAGTGCACCGTGAACAGGAATACCGCCGCCAGCAACGCTTCCTCGCTGTGGGTGATGATCGCCACGTTGAAGACCCAGCCCGGCAGGAAAGACGCCGTCTCATTCGGGAACCACCTCATCAGCCCGCTGAAGGCAACGATGGAGACCCCCCAGAACGGTGCCCAGTAGTCGAACTTCTCCCAATAAGTCCAGCGGTCGAACACCGGGCGCGGGCCCTGGCCGAAGAACCACTTGAACATGGCGATCACATCCTTGAGATCCTGGATCCCGGGCACCAGGGAATCCGGCCCGAAGATCTTGAAGGTGCGCCAGTTCTTGCCGAGGCGGATCACGATATAGACCAGGTGGATGATGAAAATCACGGTGAAGATCACCGCATTGACGCGATGAATGATCCCGGCGACCTTGGGCCCGCCGAGCAGTTCCATCACCACCGGCGCCGACGCGCTGCCGGCGTACATGAGCGTCATGCCGGTCAGGGTGAGGATCATCAGGCTCACCGCGAACAACAGATGGCCGAGCCGCCACCACGGTCCGAAGCGCTGGAATTGCTTGCCGGCCGGGATTCCCAGCATCTCGACCTTGACGAGCGGCCGCGTTTTGCCTTCCTTGCGGTCCTTGGTCTCACGATAGAGCCACAGGATCAGATGGACCCAGAAGAACGCAAACGTGCCCAGCAGCAAGCCGACCATGCCGTTCGCGGTCAGCCAGATTTGCGGGTAGCGCTTGAAATCGTGGGCATTGCCGTGCGGCTCGTAGGTGACAAAGCCCGCCGTCGCCTCCTTGTGGCACTTCTGGCAAGTCTTGAGACGATTGTCCGGATGGACCTTGGACTTCGGGTCCGTCGGCGTGCGTATATCGTGGCTGCCGTGGCAACTGAAGCACATCGCCGTATTGGTGTACCCCAGCGTGGTGATTTGCCCGTGATAGGTGTCGCGATAGGTCTTGGCCTTGTCTTTGTGACAATTCATGCAGGCCGCGAGCGTCTTGCGCTTCGACTCGTCCTTGGACGTCACATCGATGCCCATGTGATTATGGCAATCGGTGCAGATCGCGGCCTTGGGGTCTTTCTTGCCGACCACCAGTTTGCCGTGCACCGATGAGGAATACTCCTCAAGGTGTTCCTCGTGACAGGTGCCGCACATCGCCGGGACCGTCAGGCGCCAGGCATCGTGCTCCGGCGTACCGGGCTTGCGGCGGATGATCTCGTGCGAGCCATGGCAGCTCGAGCAGGTGGCGTTGGTCTGTGTCGGGTCGTCCTTGTTCGGGCGCGAGTGTATGGATTGCTTCTGCGCTTCTATCTGCGCGGCCACAAAGGCAATGCCGGGACGCTCCTTGATCTTGTTTTCCCATTTGGCGGTGTCCCAGAGCGCGGTGTGGCATTGAACGCAATCCGCCTTGGCGGCGCCGTTCTTCTTGTGCGGCGCGGCACTGCTGGTGATGTCGCGGTGGCAGTCGACGCATTGCATCTTGGCGTGCACGCTTTGCGCGATCTTCCCGGTGCTGACACTGTGCAGCGGTCGCGGCTTGCCCTTGGCGTCGGCGATGGTCTGGCCGCTTTTGCTGCCATCGTGACACGTCTGGCAGGTCGCGTTGTCGAGGCTTTCGGCCGCGGCGGGCGGACTGGCGGCGGGCGCGGCTGAGGCCGGCGCGAGGCAATTCCAGATCAGGCAAGCCAGTCCTGCCATCAACAGACGCGATGAGTGTTTAGCCGACATTTTTTTATTTCCCTGGTGAGTTCATATCTGGACGTAATTCTAGCAATCCGGGCCCGGCGGCGCGTTGCCCGCACCTCAGGCACAATTCCACCCCGGGCACCTTTTGGCGCAATGCAGCAAATGATGCCGCTTCAACTGTGAGGCTACTTGATATGCATCAATTGGAGGTTCATTCTATTTTGTATCGTTGTTCCTGTGTCACCAATTAACCGGCTTGACGCGTTACTTCCCCAAGCAATTTCTGTGCATGTATCTGGTACCGGAACTGCTCCGTCAATTCAATTCAAGGAGATAGACAATGAAACTCAAGTTGATTGCCAGTCTGGTGTTTGCCGCGGCAGGCGCGGTACTTTGCGCGGCGCCGGTCTCGGCCGCCGTCGATGCCGATGCCGCACAGGCGCTCGCCAAGAAGAGCGGTTGCATGAAATGCCATGCGGTCGACAAATCGAAGAAAGGGCCTTCGTTCCAGAAGACCTCGGCGAAATGGAAAGGCAAGGCAGATGCCGAAGCGAAACTGACCGACAACATCACCAAGGCACCAAAGGTCAAGTTTGAGGATGGCACGCAGGAAGAACACAAGGTCGTCGAATCCAAGGATCCGAAAGAAATCAAGAATCTGGTTCAGTGGATACTCGCGCAGTAAGCAGGCTGGCGTTTGATTTCCGGCGCACCCGAGAGTCTTGTGGTCGACGCGAATGAAAGTCTGCTTGCCGGCATTACGCCGGCACCAACTTTGTAGAAAAGGGACAGCCGTCGGCTGTCCCTTGTTTTTTCCGGTGGTGCACACTGCGGTCTCACCAATGTTTGATCCGTATCAAATACCGAATCGGTTGATCAACTAACCTGCAAAATCAAAGGTGGCTTGCGCTTGCACCACATCAAAAAGGGGGGTTTAGTGGAAGTCTTCAAGGCGGATGTGGCAATTATCGGAGCAGGCGGTGCCGGCCTGCGCGCAGCCATCGCGGTCGCGGAAGCCGACCCGTCATTGACCGTCGCGCTGATCTCCAAGGTCTATCCCATGCGCAGCCACACGGTGGCGGCCGAAGGGGGCGCTGCAGCCGTGACGCAGGCGCACGACAGTCTGGAGCATCATTTTCACGATACCGTGGCGGGTGGCGACTGGCTGTGCGAGCAGGACGTGGTCGATTACTTCGTTGCGCATTGCCCTGAGGAAATGGTGCAGATGGAACACTGGGGCTGTCCGTGGAGCCGCAAGCCGGACGGCCACGTCAACGTGCGCGCGTTCGGCGGCATGAAGATCGAACGCACCTGGTTCGCCGCCGACAAGACCGGCTTCCATATGTT
>JBDTSU010000300.1:0-4641 GCA_039930965.1 Betaproteobacteria bacterium | reverse complement strand
CTTGCAAATACGAACGATTCGCATTAAGATGAATTTCAACCCGTAAGTAGTCCACAAAGGCCACAGGAACGCACCAGCCTCATGATCAAAACCGGACCGGAATTTTCGCCAGCGAGCATGCCGGCATCGTCTGCCGCAGGCGAACTTTCGCCGGCGCGGCCAAGTCCCGCACGCGTCAATAGTGTCTCCAGTGAAGAATTACTGGGTGCACGTGGCGAATTGAAGATTCAGCACAACGGTGAGATTTATAGCCTGCGTCGTACGCGCCAGGGCAAGTTGATTCTCACCAAGTAATTTTTTCGCCAGCCCGCCCGCGCTGCCATGTCGGCGCCATGCCAGCCAGCCATCGATCCAATCATCAGGAGCAAACGATGCTGGCAATTCCGAAAGTCCCCATCGGCGCGCCCGGAGATCCACAGCCGATCATCGGTGTGGCGCTCTGCCGAATGAGTTGTGTGATGCAATCCGGCAGTGCCTTCCATTTTCGGGCGAGTGCGGACAATCGCGCCATTCTGGCCAATTGTCCACATGTCGATGCCAATTTTCGCCGCGCAGGCACCGCGTTCAGGTCTCAGCATCGACCCCAGCCCCACGGCCGTGCGCGCAAGTCGTCGCTCATGCTGGTGGCAATTGTGCACGTCGTTGTCATTTATCTGCTCACCCTATCTCCGGCGCGGGAGGCGATCGTCAACGCGTCGGCGCTGATGGTGACACTGATTCGCGAATCGCCCCGCGCCGAGCAAAGGCCGGTTGACTTGCCAACACCGCGGCCGGCCAAACTGCAACCAGTCGCGATCGAGCCGGTGCCGGTACCACTCCCAACAATTGTCACTGCACCGACTGACATCAATGTGTCGGCGATTGCGCGCGAAGCCCCGGCGGCCGCCGTCATTGCCGTGCAGGCGCCAGTGGCGGCTGCAACAGTGGTTGCGCCGCCTCGCTTCGACGCCAACTACCTCACCAACCCGGCGCCGGTTTACCCCGCGCTGTCGAAACGCCTGGGCGAAGAAGGAAGAGTGATCTTGCGCGTACACATCGACGCGAGCGGCAATTCGATGGAGGTGGAGATTCGTGCCTCCAGCGGCTCGCCTCGCCTCGACACTGCCGCCATCGAGGCGGTACGGCGCTGGAAATTCGTTCCCGCCAAGCAAGGCGAAAAGGTCGTTGCGGCCTGGGTGCTGGTGCCGATCAATTTTTCGCTGAGGAACACTGCATGAATTGACCTGCCCCACCCGCCTTCCGCAAGGGGGCGGCAAGACTTCATAGCCAGCCAATGCAGATGTGGTCGTCCGCGTGACGCATTCACCACGGTAGTAGCCAGCTCGTTTTCAAAACAGCACGCACCGAAAACCGGAGAACCGAGATGGTAAGCAACAAACCCGCATTGACCGGCGTTGTCGCGCTATTGGCAACCTGCTTCGCCGCCAGCCTGCCTGCGCAGGCGGCTGCGGCCGATCCTGCGAAGGGCGCGGAACAGAATGAAATCGACGACGCCAGGGAGAAGGAACTCAAGCAGGTCAACGTCACCGGCGATCGCGAACGCGACAAGACCTACCAGCCCGGCTTGACCAATATCGGCAAGACCCGGCAATTGCCGCGCGATATTCCGCAATCGGTGACCGTGGTCCCTGAATCGCTGATGCATGACCGCAGCGTGGATACGTTCCGCGAGGCGCTGCGCACCGTGCCCAGCATCACCTTTAACGCGGGCGAGGGCGGACGCATCGGCGACAACATCACCTTGCGCGGTTTCTCGGTCGTGGGTGACCTGTACATGGACGGCATCCGCGATATTGCCCAGTACAACCGCGAAACCTTCAACGCGGAGCAAATCGAAGTGCTGCGCGGCTCGTCCTCGATGCTCTACGGCCGCGGTTCCACCGGCGGCATCATCAATCAGGTCAGCAAGGCGCCGACCGTGGTTGAGCGGACGGTATTGGGCCTGACACTGGGCCAGTATCACTACGCCCGAGCCACGGCCGATACCAACCAGGTCATTGGCGAGAACATGGCCATTCGCGTCAATGCCATGCGTACCGGGGCCGAGAGCTTTCGCGACGACGTAAGCACCGACCGCACCGGCTTCGCGCCGTCGCTGCGCTGGGGCATCGGAACTGCCAATGAGTTCCAGGTCTCGCACTATCATCTGCAATACGACGACATTCCCGATTACGGCGTGCCGTACTTCAACGGCAAGCCGCTCGATGTGCCGCTGAACCGGTTCTATGGCCTCGCCGATGCGAACTACCAGCGCGACAAGGCCGACATATCCACGCTGACCTACACGCACGTGTTCGATGCGCAGTCGAGTCTTCGCAGCGTGATTCGCGCGGCCGAATATCATCGCGATCTGTGGGCGGTGGCGCCTCGATTGGCGGGCACGCCCACCGCCATCACCGATGCGACGGTCATCAACCGCCAGCGCCAGGCGCGGGGTGGCGATGAAAGTGCGCTGACCAGCCAGACCGACTACAACGGCAAGTTTTCCGCGTGGGGGGTCAAGCACCAGGTGCTGCTGGGTATGGAATGGGTACGTGAAGACGCCGAGCGCTGGAGTTACGCGCAGGCCGCGGGTGTCACCAACCCAACGACGACGGTGGGCAATCCCGATTCCCGGCCAACCCTTGCATCGAACTACTTCAGTTCGGTCACGCGCACTGGCCACGTGAGCTACACGGCAGACACCGCGGGGCTATATGGCCAGGAAACGCTGGAACTGAATCCGCAATGGAAGCTGGTGCTGGGCGCGCGTTTCGACAACTTCACGGCGGATTACCAACGCACCGCGCCGGCGGGACCGCTGAACCGTACCGACCGCGTGTGGAGTACCCGCACCGGCGTGCTGTTTCAGCCCGACGATTTCGCCACCTACTACGCGGCCTTCGGCACGTCGTTCAATCCGTCGGGAGAGCTGTATGCAATGGATGATCGCGGCGCGAACACGCCGCCCGAAAAGAATCGCAATATTGAAATCGGCGCCAAGTGGGAATTGTTCGACGGTAATCTTTCATTGCGCACCGCGCTGTTTCGCAGCGAAAAGACCAATGAGCGCAACACCGATCTCGCGGTGACGGTCGCCGAAAACCTGCTTTCCGGGAAGCGCCACACGAATGGTGTCGAGATTGAAGCCGCCGGGCTTATCACGCCGAACTGGCAAGTGTTCGCCGGCGCCGCGCGCATGTCGGCCAGGATCGACAACGCGACCGGCCAGCAGGCGAATACGCTCGGCAAGGTGCCGATCAATACGCCGGCCTACACGGTGAGCCTGTGGAGCGTCTACAAGGTGACGGAAAACTGGCGCGTCGGCGCCGGACTGGAAGCGGTCGGCAAGCGATTCGGCAATGCCACCGATACGGCCGAGGCGCCGGCCTACACGCGTTCGGATGGAATGATCTCGTACGAAAGAAACGCCTTCGCCGTAAAGCTCAATGTACTCAACGCCTTCAACAGGAAGATCTACGAAGGCGTGTATCAGGGACATGTGGTGCCGGGTACGGCGAGGACCACGCAGGTGACGTTCGAGTACAAATTCTTCTGATCGCGATTAACGCCGCGCACCCATATCCCTTCAGGCCATGCTCCTTCATATCCCCAAAGTACTTTCCCCCGAATCCCTGCACCGCTGCCGGGAAATCATCCTTGGTGGCGACTGGGCCGACGGCCGTATCACCGCCGGCACCCAGTCCGGGCAAGTGAAGCGCAACCAGCAGCTGCCGGAAGATTCCCCGGCCGCGCGGGAAGCGCAACGCCTGATCCTTGCCGCCATCGGCAACAACGGCCTGTTTCTCTCCGGCGCGCTGCCGCAACGCGTGTTTCCCCCGCTGTTCAACCGCTACGCGACCGGCATGGACTTTGGCAATCACATCGACAACGCCGTGCGCACGCACGTCGCCACCGGCCAGCACATCCGCACCGACATCTCCTGCACACTGTTCCTGGCGGAGCCATACGAATACGATGGCGGTGAACTGGTGATCGAAGACATCTTCGGCTCGCAGGCGGTGAAGCTGGCAGCGGGCGACATGATCCTGTATCCGGCGTCGAGCGTGCATCGGGTGACGCCGGTCACGCGCGGCGCGCGCGTGGCCTCATTCTTCTGGATCGAGAGCATGGTGCGCGACGCCGAAAAGCGGCGGCTCTTGTTCGACATGGATATGTCGATCCTCGATCTTCGCCAGTCGCAAGGCGAGTCGGAAGCCGCTGTCAGGCTGACCGGCTGTTACCACAACTTGCTGAGGATGTGGGCCGGGGGTTGATGGCAAAAGTCAAGCACCGGCGCGGCCTGCAGACCGAAAAGGCCCGAAAAGGCGCACCCATGCTGGTGATTCAGTTTGTCAGCAGGAAATGCGCCGCCAGCGCAAGCGATATGATTGTCAGCAGGAAATTCAGCCACACCCCCATGTTGGTCCAATACGCGGGGGGAATCTCCTGCGATCCCAGATTGCGCACGACGCGGCGATATTGCACGGAAGCGACAATACTCACTATCGCGCTGACCACCAGCAATCCGACTCCCAGCCAAAGCGAAAAGCCGCGTTGCGAAAGCGTCAGCGGCTGATTGTTGACCATGCGCAGGAACAATCCGAAACGCTCGACGACGAAGCCGAAAGCCATCAGTGCTATGGCGCTGCGTTGCCACGC
>JBDTSU010000299.1:0-4648 GCA_039930965.1 Betaproteobacteria bacterium | reverse complement strand
CAGCGAAGAACAGCTGGAGAACTTTCGGCGCGACGTCGATGGCAAGGGTATTACCAGTTATCCCCATCCCTGGCTGATGCCTGATTTCTGGCAGTTTCCGACGGTGTCGATGGGGCTCGGCCCGCTGCAGGCGATTTACCAGGCCCGCTTCATGAAATACCTGCACAACCGCGGCATTCTGAATACCGAAGGCAGAAAAGTCTGGGCGTTCATGGGCGACGGAGAAATGGATGAACCCGAATCGCTCGGCGCAATCGCTCTGGCGACAAGGGAGGGTCTGGACAACCTCATTTTTGTCGTCAATTGCAACCTCCAACGCCTGGACGGGCCGGTAAGGGGCAACGGCAAGATCATCCAGGAACTGGAGGCGGACTTCCGGGGTTCCGGCTGGAATGTTCTAAAGGTCATTTGGGGCCGCTACTGGGATCCGCTACTCGCCAAGGACCATAACGGACTGTTGCAGCGGCGCATGATGGAAGCCGTCGACGGCGAATACCAGAATTACAAGGCTCGTGACGGTGCATACGTGCGCAAACATTTCTTCGGCAAGTATCCCGAGCTGGAAAAGATGGTGTCCTCGATGTCCGACGATGATATCTGGCGGCTCAATCGCGGTGGCCACGACCCATACAAGATTTACGCCGCCTATTCAACCGCCGTGAAACACAAGGGACAGCCAACCGTAATTCTTGCCAAGACGGTCAAGGGTTTCGGCATGGGCAAGTCCGGCGAAGGACAGATGGCCACCCATCAACAGAAGAAAATGGATATCGGTTCGCTGAAGCAGTTCCGCGATCGCTTCCATATTCCGGTCGCCGACGATGTCATCGCTGACATCCCGTTTTACAAGCCGGCCGATGACACGCCTGAAATCAAGTACCTCAAGGCGGCTCGCGAAAAACTTGGCGGTTCACTGCCGATCCGCCACCACAATATTCCCGCGCTCAAGGTTCCGGAGTTGTCGATCTTCGAGCCCTTGCTGAAGAGCACCGAAGAACGTGAGATCTCCACCACGATGGCATTTGTCCGCGCCTTCACGGCATTGACCCGCGACAAGGAACTGGGACCGCGCCTGGTGCCGATCGTTGCTGACGAATCGCGCACCTTCGGCATGGAAGGCCTGTTTCGCCAACTGGGCATTTACTCATCGCTCGGCCAACTGTACGAACCGGTCGACTCCGGAGAGCTGATGTTCTACAAAGAGGACAAGGCCGGGCAAATTCTGCAGGAAGGTATTAATGAGGCCGGCGCATTCTGTTCGTGGATGGCGGCCGGTACCAGTTACGCCAATCATGGCCAGCACATGATCCCTTTCTACATCTTCTATTCCATGTTTGGCTTCCAGCGTGTCGGCGATCTCGCCTGGGCGGCGGGAGACATGCAGGCGCGCGGCTTCCTGCTCGGCGGCACATCGGGCCGCACCACGCTGAACGGCGAAGGACTTCAACATGAAGACGGCCATTCGCACCTGCTGGCAGCGACGATACCGAATTGCATTTCGTATGACCCGACATTCAGCTACGAGCTCGCCGTCATCATGCACGACGGTTTGAAACGGATGTACGAAAAGATGGAGCACATCTACTACTACATCACCGTGATGAATGAGAATTACACGCACCCGGCGATGCCGAAAGGTGCGGAGGCAAACATTCTCAAGGGCATGTACCTGTTCCGCGAAGGTGCCGACGCCAAAAAACCGCGTGTGCAGCTGATGGGCTCGGGAACCATTTTTCGCGAAGTCATTGCCGCCGCTGAACTGCTTGAACTCGATTGGGGCGTCGCAGCCGATATATGGAGCTGCACCTCGTTTAACGAACTTCGCCGTGACGGAATGGCCGCAGATCGATTCAACCTGCTGCACCCGGAAGACAAGCCGCAACTGCCCCACGTATCGCAGTTGCTCAAGGGCCGCAAAGGCCCCGCCGTCGCCGCGACCGATTACATGCGCAGCTTTGCGGACCAGATTCGCCCTTATATCACCGATCGAAAGTACAGTGTACTTGGCACTGACGGTTTCGGCCGCTCGGACACACGCAAGCAATTGCGCAAGTTTTTTGAGGTGAACCGCTACTACGTCGTCGTGGCGGCCCTGAAAGCACTGGCCGATGAGGGGCAAATTCAGGCAAAGTTGGTGAGCGAGGCGATCAAGAAATACGGCATCGACGCATCGAAGCCGGCACCCTGGACTGTCTAGACGCGCCATCGCACCAAGGCATCATTATTTGGGGACGAAGTCAGGCATCGGCGAGAAAGAGGATCGATGACAGGCTTCCTCCTCATAAAGGCTGAATCCCAGGAACAAGTTCCAAGAGGAGAATTTGGGTGGCAAATCTCGTAGAAGTCAAAGTACCCGACATTGGTGATTTCACCGATATTCCGGTCATCGAAATCCTGGTCAAGCCGGGCGACATCGTCAAAAAGGAAGACTCGCTGATCTCGCTGGAAAGCGACAAGGCGACGATGGAAGTGCCCTCGACCCACGCCGGCGTGGTCAAGGAAATCAAGGTCAAGTTGGGCGACAAGGTGTCGATGGGTAGCGTGGTACTGGTACTCGAAGAGGGCGAAACCGCCGCGCTGACCAAAACGCCGGTTGCGGCAAGTGCTGCTTCGCCGGCCGCACCGCCAGTTCCCGCCGTCGCGCCTTCAGCGCCGAATCCGGTACCGGCACCAGTGAACATTCCTGCTCCTGCCGCCGGCACATCCACATCCGCATCCGGGCCCATTCCCAGCAACGTCCACGCCAGTCCGTCGGTGCGGGCCTTCGCGCGCGAACTGGGCGTTGATCTCACCAGGGTGAAGGGCAGCGCGCTCAAGGGACGCATCACGAGGGAGGACGTGCAGGGCTTTGTCAAGTCCGAACTGGCGAAGCCGAAAGGCGCTACCGGCGCGGGCGGTACATTCGCGTTCCCGGAAATGCCACCTGTCGATTTCACCAAGTTCGGAGAGATCGAGAGACGCGCCCTTTCGCGCATCAAGAAACTCTCCGGCAACAATCTCGCCCGCAACTGGGTGATGATCCCGCACGTCACGCAGCAGGATGAGGCCGACATCACGGACGTCGAGGCCTTTCGCACCAAGACCAACGAGGAGATTGCCAAGTCCGGCGTCAAGCTCACGATGCTGGCATTCCTCATCAAGGCCAGCGTCGCGGCACTGAAGAAATTTCCGGAGTTCAATTCCTCGCTTGAGCCGGGTGGCGAGAATCTGATCCTGAAAAAGTACTATAACGTCGGCTTCGCCGCCGACACGCCGAACGGTCTCGTCGTCCCGGTGATCAAGAATGCCGATCAGAAATCGGTCATCGACATTGCCAAGGAGATGGGCGAATTGTCCGCCCGGGCCCGCGAAGGAAAACTCTCCCCCGCCGAAATGTCCGGCGGATGTTTTTCAATTTCCTCGCTGGGCGGCATAGGCGGCACATTCTTCACGCCCATTGTCAACGCACCAGAAGTCGCGATTCTCGGCGTGTCCAAGTCCGCGATGAAACCGGTCTGGAACGGCAAGGAATTCGTACCGCGGCTGATCCTGCCCATGTCGCTGTCCTACGACCATCGCGTCGTCGATGGCGCCGCCGGGGCGCGCTTCTCAACGTATCTTGCGGGTCTGATGTCCGACATCCGCAAGCTTGTGTTGTAGAGGGCGCTCATGGCCAACCTGATCGAAGTCAACGTCCCCGACATTGGTGATTTCACCGATATTCCGGTCATCGAAATCCTGGTCAAGCCGGGCGACATCGTCAAGAAGGAAGACTCGCTGATCTCGCTTGAAAGCGACAAGGCGACGATGGAGGTGCCCTCGACCCACGCCGGCATCGTGAAGGAAATCAAGGTCAAACTGGGCGACAAGGTGTCGATGGGTACGGTGGTGCTGGTGCTCGATGCTGCCGATACAGCGGCATCGCCCCGAAATTCCACAAACCCGCCTGCCCCGACGCAGGCGAGCGCGCAGCCCGCAGCGGTTGCCCCCGCGCCGAACACCGCGCCAGTCAACGCCGCCGCGCCGGCGCTTGAGGCGGGATCGTACGCGGGCACCGTCGATGTTACCTGTGAGATGCTTGTCCTGGGAGCGGGTCCCGGCGGCTATTCCGCGGCGTTCCGCTCGGCAGACCTCGGCATGAAGACGGTCATTGTCGAACGCTACGAAAAATTGGGCGGTGTCTGCCTGAATGTCGGTTGCATTCCGTCAAAGGCATTGTTGCATGTCGCGGCAGTCTCTGACGAAGTCCGTCAGATGGAACTGCATGGCATCATCTTCGGCAAGCAGGACATCCAGCTCGACGGCCTGCGCAAATACAAGGAAAAGGTCGTCGGCAAATTGACTGGCGGGCTGGCCGGCATGGCCAAGATGCGCAAGGTGGAGGTGGTGCGCGGCGTCGGCCAATTCCTCGACCCGCATCACATGGCGGTCGAGATCACCACCGGCGACGGCCAGGACAAGACCGGCGAGAAAAAGGTGGTGCGATTCGAGAAGGCCATCATTGCCGCCGGCTCGCAGGTGATGCGCCTGCCCTTTATTCCCGATGATCCGCGTATCGTCGACTCCACCGGTGCCTTGGCGCTGAAGGAAGTTCCGAAGAAGATGCTGGTCATCGGCGGCGGCATCATCGGCCTGGAGATGGGCACGGTGTATTCCACGCTGGGCGCCC
>JBDTSU010000298.1:0-4654 GCA_039930965.1 Betaproteobacteria bacterium | reverse complement strand
CGATGAAAGGAATCCCCGCCCGATGAAACGCGGCAAGCCCAGCCTGGCGCCGGAATTCACCCGGCGCATAGAACCCGACCTGGCATTTACGCGCCTGCCGGATGTCGACGGCTACGCGCCGCAGGTGGGATTTTCGAATGGCTTTCCGGTGGGACGCAATCCCCGCACCGGTGAGACCTGGCTAGCTCACTGTTACGGCATGGTCGGCGCCGGCCGCGACAATGCCGATACCAGTGGCAGCGGCGCCGAACTGTACGCGGTCACCGGCCATGCACCGCGCCACCTCGACCGCAATATCACTTTGCTGGGCCGCGTTGTGCACGGCATGCCCTTGTTGTCGACGTTGCCGCGCGGCACCGGTCCGCTGGGATTCTATGAACAGGCCGGGCAGCGCGTGCCCATCAAATCGGTGCGCATTGCCGCCGACGTTGCCGTTGCCGAACGCACCGGCCTCGAAATCATCCGCACCGATACGCCTGTGTTCGCGGCACTCGTGGAAGCGCTGCGGAATCGGGGCGGGACCTGGTACAAAGTGCCGGCGGGACACATTGAACTGTGCAATGTGCCGATAGCGGTCCGCGCCTTGCCGGTCGCCGCGAAATTGAAGAACTGAAACGTCTGTTGGCGCGAGAATCACCGTGAACCGGCCGCCGCGCCGCCGCCTTTTCAGGACTCCGACACGCGCTTCAGCAGGACCGGTTCCACCAGCACTGTCTGGTCTGCGTTGCCCATCCAGATATGCCCGTCCTGCAACGTGGCATGGATCTGCATATTGCGATCCGCCAGGCCGGCCATCGCCTGTGTTGCCGCGACCGGGATATCGAGGATGTCAAGATTGCCGAGCCGCTCCAGCGCGCCCTGATTGGCATTCCACCATATGCCGACACCGCGACCGCCATAGGCCAGCAGGACTACGCGCCGCGCGCGGCCGCAGGCCTTGCGCAACTCGCGCTCATCCGGCAGGCCGACATCGATCCAGCGTTCAATATTGCCGGTGAGGTCTTTTTTCCAGAGGGCGGGCTCGTCGTCGGCGGACAGGCCGCGGCCATACGCAAGCGCCTCGTCGGCATACATGGCGAAGGCGAGCAGTCGGACCATCATGCGTTCGCTGGTCTCGGAAGGATGTCGCGCCAGCGTCAGTGAATGGCTGGCGTAGTAGCCGCGATCCATGTCCGACACGGCGAGCTCGACCTTGTGTACGGTCGCCTTGAGCGCCATTATTTCCTGGCGAGGCCCTTGGTCAGCAACTCCGCCGTGACGTCGTTCAGCGACTTGCCCTGCGCATCGGCCAGCGCCTTGATCTGCTTGATGAGATCGCCGTGCAGTTTGACCGCGTAGGGAATCAAGCCGAGTTCCTGATCACGCTTGCGCTGTTCGCGCTTTTCAACCAGGGCACCGGCGTCCTTGCCAAAACGGTCTGGAATGCCGTTGAGTTTCATGTTGCCGGAGATTTTCAGGCCCCTGGCCTTTTCGAGATCCGTTTTCTTCATAGTGTTTCCAGTATTGTTGACGCAGGACTGACATTTTACGCGTCCCTTCGCGCGGAGGCCCGGCTAGCCTGCATATTTCATGGAGGCGCGTTCGAGAATGGGTTGATGGGCGAGCGATTTTTCGTTCGACTGACCACGGCATGGCGAGCCATGCCACGGGAAGAGAACGGAAAAGCGCCGGCCAGCGGCCCATTGTCGAGCGCGAAGGCCAAGTGTAGTCCGAAGTACAAATTGGACTTCACAAGGATGGCCGTTGCCAAGAGTGAAATTGGAAACGAAATGGGGCCGACCCATGAAATATGCAGGCTAATTCCGCGGCAGGCGGGGAATTGACCGGGCATTCCGCCTGACGCGTTACCATATCGCCATGGGAAGCAAGGAAACCTGGGAACTGCTGAGCTTCATCGTCACGGTCATCGGCCTGCCGGTGGCGATCACCGTCTTTCTTTGGGAACAGCGTCGCGAACGCAACAACGAGGAAGAGGCGGAGTATCAGTTGCTGGCCGACGCCTACAACGATTTCCTCAAAGTGGTGCTGGACAATGCCGATCTTCATTTGCGGGGCAACGCGCCGAAGATCGATCCGACCGCCGAGCAGGAAGAACGCATGCTGGTCATATTCGACATGCTGATTTCACTGTTTGAGCGTGCCTATCTGGTGGCCTATGCATCGAACATGTCCGCCGAGAAGGCAAGGCGCTGGAACTCCTGGGACGACTATATGCGTGACTGGTGCCGTCGCGAAGACTTTCTCAATCGCCTGCCGACACTGTTGCGCGGCGAGGACCCGGCGTTTTCGGCGTACATCCTGCGTCTTGCCGCCGAAGAGACTCCGCACGGCGTCCAATCCGGCGCATAGCGTCACACCTTGCGGCGACGGTGGGCGTCCGCCTTGTCGGCAAATACGTTGGATTTCGTTTTCTTCGATTTGGCCGTCATGGCGGCACCCGCGCGCGGCGTTCCCTTCGCGCCGGTCTTCGCGCCTGCCGTCGCACCGGTTTTCGCGCGTGCCTTGGGGCCGGGCTTGGCGCCGGCGGCAGGCGCGGACCAGACGCCCGGAGGAGACTTCGCCGCCTTTTTCTTCGCGGCCTTTGCTCGCGCCATCTCGATTCGCGCCTCGGCCTTCGCAGTGACTTCCGCCGGGTCGGCCGCCAGCACCGTGATGCGAACGTCGCCCAGCTGAACGACCTGTCCGGGCCGGATCTTGCAGCGCTTGCGCAGTTCCTGCTGACCATCAACGTGCACATTGCCCTGGGTCACCAGCGCGCCGCCTTCGCCGCCGCTGCCCGCCAGCCCGCATATCTTCAGCAACTGATTGAGTTCGATGTATTCGGTAATGATGCGATATTCGCTTTGTTGCATGACAATTCTTTCGGGTGGGTGCAGCGGTCAGTGTACGCGATGTGAATTTCCGCGATCGGCATCGGGCGCTTCGCGACAGGGGTGAACCTCGATACCGGGCAGCCCCACATGGGCCGCAAAGGCGAGCCTGTGGCCGGGAGCACTCACCAATCCCCCGCCAGCACGCCAAGGAACGCCTCGCCATACTTTTCCAGTTTGCGTTCGCCCACGCCACTGATCGTGCCGAACTCGCGCAAGCTTTGCGGACGTTGCGAAATCATGGCTAGCAGCGTGGCATCGTGGAAGATCACGTACGGCGGCACGCCTTGCTCGCGGGCCAGGCGCAGCCGGGTTTCGCGCAACGCGTTCCACAGCGCCTCATGCTGCGGGGGAAGGCCATTGCCCTCCACGCCTCGTCCCGCAGGATCGCGCCGCGCCGTCTTTGATTTGCGGGCCGCCTGCAGCCGCAGTGTCACCACCTGTTCGCCTTTCAGCACGGCTTTGCTGGCGGGGGTGAGCTTGAGTCCGCCGTAGCCTTCCAGATCCACGCTCAGAAAGCCGGTCGCCGCCAATTGCCGGAAAACGCCGCGCCACTGCAGATCGGAGAGGTCGCCGCCGACGCCAAACGTGGGCAACCGGTCATGGCCGAACTGCCGGACCTTTTCGGTGACCTTGCCCAGCAGCACATCCACCAGGTGCGCCACGCCAAAGCGCTGGCCGGTGCGGTACACGCAGGAAAGGGCTTTCTGTGCCGCCGTGGTGCCATCCCAGGTTTGCGGCGGCGCCAGGCAGTTGTCGCAGTTTCCGCAGGGGTGGGCGCGCTGTTCGCCGAAATATTCAAGTAATGTCTGTCGCCGGCAGCGGGTTGATTCGCAGAAGCCGAGCAACGCGTCGAGTTTTTGCCGTTCCAGGCGTTTGCGCTCTTCGCCGGCGTCCGAGCCATCCACCATTTGCCGCAGCATCACCACGTCGGCCATGCCGTAGGTCATCCACGCCTCCGCCGGCAGGCCGTCGCGGCCGGCGCGGCCGGTCTCCTGATAGTAGCCTTCCATGCTTTTCGGCAAATCCATGTGCGCGACAAAACGCACATTGGATTTGTCGATGCCCATGCCGAAAGCGATGGTGGCGACCATGACGACACCCTCTTCCCGCAGAAAGCGCTTCTGGTTGGCGGCGCGCGTGCCCGCATCCAGACCGGCATGATAGGGGAGCGCGTCAAAGCCGCGGCCGGCGAGAAACGCCGCCGTCTCCTCGACCTTCTTGCGAGACAGGCAATAGACGATGCCCGCGTCCTGCTTGCGGTCCGCCAGGAACGCCACCAGTTGTTGGCGCGGTTCGTCTTTCTCGACAATACGGTAGCGAATATTCGGCCGGTCGAAACTGGCGACAAAGCGGCGTGCGTCCTGTAGCGCGAGGCGCTCGATGATCTCATTGCGGGTCGGCACATCCGCCGTCGCGGTGAGCGCGATCCGCGGGACGGCGGGAAAACGTTCGTGCAGCATCGTCAACTGCCGGTATTCCGGCCGAAAATCGTGGCCCCACTGCGAGACGCAGTGGGCCTCGTCGATGGCGAACAGGGCAATGTTGGTGCGTGCCAGCAGGTCGATGAAGCGCGCGGTCAGCAGCCGTTCAGGCGCGACGTACAGCAAGTCGAGTTCGCCCGACAGCAGCGATCTTTCCATGTCACCGGACGTCCGGCCATCCATGGTCGAATTGAGAAATGCCGCCTTGACGCCGAGTTGCTGGAGCGTTTCGACCTGGTCCTGCATGAGCGCAATCAGCGGCGATACCACGATGGCCGTGCCTTCGCGCAGCAATGCCGG
>JBDTSU010000297.1:0-4666 GCA_039930965.1 Betaproteobacteria bacterium | reverse complement strand
GCGAGGACTGTCTGAGGGCGAGCACAATCAAGACCTTTTCCGCGATGCCCGTTCGAGCCCGAGTTCCGCAGCGGCCTGTCGTTTCGAGTAACGCAGGGAACCCCCGCGCTTTTGCGGGGGCGACGGGGAGCTGAGGGTTTCGTGATTGACCCTGCAGACAATCACGCTCGGCGAGCGGGAATCCGATGCAGCGGATTCCCACCTCGGGTAGCCTTTCTTTGCCTTCCTTCTTTGGCGAAGCAAAGAAAGTGAGTAGCAGCCGGGCTACCCCCCGGCATCGCTGCCGGCTGAAGCATCCCCGGAATATGCTGCGAGCTTTCCGCTTTACACTTGCGCGACAGGCTGATACCGATCCCGGATTACGTTGCGCTAATCCGGGCTACGCTGTTGCCCTCCTTCCAAGCCACAGCAGCTATTTAACGGCGCCGCGATTGCCTCCCGCCTTGGAAGCGTCAAAGCTGAACTGCTTGCTACACACTTCACATTTGTAGGTGGATTTCGCTCTTTGCCAGGCAACCCAAATTGCGAGCACAAATGCCAGTGCAAGTACGGCGGCAAGCGGCGACCAGATACCCAATGCCGAACAAGCAAGAAACATGAGCCAGAAAGGCCAGTCTCCAAACAGCATCACCAAAAGGTCCCCGACATCAAGGTCTCGGTCGACGGCACTCACGGTGCCGCCGCAATCCGGACACAACAGACTTGGAAATCCCGGTATCTTCATTTACTCGAGGGAATCTGCCGAACATTTGAGGACGTACCACACACTACGCCGCCACCTTCACCCGAATCTCCTTACCCGCACCTGAAACAGGATTCCGGAACCGCTCGAGCAATTCCCACTCGCGCTTCTTGGCTTCCACAAAGTGCTCATGCTTCACATGCCCGAAGCCGCGAATGTGTTCCGGGATCGAGGCAATATCCACCGCCAGGTCGTAGTTGTCGGCGGTCAGCTTGCCCAGCAATTCGTCCAGCGTTTTCGTGTAGTCGACGATCAACTGCCGTTCCATCTTGCGCTCTTCCGTGTACCCGAAGATATCGAACGCCGTGCCGCGCAGCCCCTTGAACTTCGCCAGGAAAGAAAACGCCGTCATCATCCACGGCCCGAACAGGCGCTTTTTCAACTCGCCGGTCGCGGGATCGATCTCGCTCAGGATCGGCGGCGCCATGTGGAAGGTGAGCTTGTAGTCGCCTTCGAACTGCTCGGCGATGCGTTTGCGAAACTCGCTGTTGGCGTACAGGCGCGCCACTTCATACTCGTCCTTGTAGGCCATCAGCTTGAAGGCATAGCGAGCCACGGCGGCGGACAGCGCCTTCTTGCCCGGGAATCTCTCGGCCTCGATCTTCTGCACCCGGGCCACCAACGCCGTGTAGCGATCCGCATAGGCGGCATTCTGGTAGTGGGTCAGGTCCTGCTCGCGGCGGCGGATCAATTCCTCGATGGTCTGCGACAGGCGCTGCGAGTCCGGCCTGGCTTCCGGCGGCGTGGCCACCTTCTGCACGGCACGCAGGTCGACCGCCGCGCGGCGGCCCCAGTCGAAGGCCTGCTTGTTCTTCTCGACTTGCGCGCCGTTCAATTCCATGGCCCGCAGGATCGAGGCCAGCGTGAGCGGGATGAGGCCTTTCTGCCAGCCGTAACCCATCACGAACGGGTTGGTGTAAATCGCATCGCCCAGCAGCGCGGTGGTCAACTGCGACGCGTTGACAAAGTCGACAGCGGACATCGCATCGCGCAGCACGCCTTCCATGCCATCGACCGGAATCTGCAGGTCGGGTTGCTTGGTGAAATCGCCGGTGGGTGACACATCGGAATTGACCACGCCGGCGGTCACGCCTTTTTGCATCTTGGCGAGCGCCTCGTCCGAGGTGGAGACAATCATGTCGCAGCCCAGCAGCGCATGGGCTTCGCCGGCGGCGATGCGCACGGCATAAATATCCGCCGGCGCCTTTGCGATACGCACGTGCGTGTAGACGCTGCCGCCCTTTTGTGCGAGGCCGGTCATGTCCAGCACCGCGACACCCTTGCCTTCCAGGTGTGCTGCCATGCCCAGCAACGCGCCGATGGTCACCACGCCGGTGCCGCCGACACCGGTAATAAGGATGCCCCACGGTTTATCGAGCGCGGGAAGCGCGGGTTCCGGCAGCGCGCTCAACACTTCCTGCACCACCGCCTTGCGTTTCTTCAGTTGCCCGCCTTCGACGGTGACAAAACTCGGGCAAAAACCCTTGACGCAGGAGAAATCCTTGTTGCACGACGATTGGTCGATGGCACGCTTGCGTCCGTACTCGCTTTCCACCGGCATGATCGACACGCAGTTGGATTTCTTGCCGCAGTCCCCGCAGCCTTCACATACCTGTTCATTGATGACCACGCGTTTGGCCGGATCCGGAAAGGTGCCGCGCTTGCGGCGGCGGCGCTTTTCGGCGGCACAGGTCTGGTCATAAATCATGACCGTGGTGCCTTCGATTTCGCGCAGCATGCGCTGCACCTGGTCGAGTTCGTCGCGATGATGCACCGTCACACCCGGTGCGAGGCCGGCCTGGATCTCGGCGGCCTGGTACTTCTCCGGCTCATCGGTGACCACCACCACTTTTTTCACGCCCTCCGAATGCACCTGGTGGGTGATCATCGGCACGCTGATGGGGCCGTCCACCGGCTGGCCGCCGGTCATGGCGACGGCGTCGTTGAAAAGAATCTTGTAGGTGATATTGACGCCGGCCGCAATGGCGGCGCGGATCGCCAGCAAGCCGGAATGATAATAAGTGCCGTCGCCCAGGTTGGCGAAGATGTGTTTCATGTCCGTGAACGGCTGGATGCCCACCCAGGGCACGCCCTCGCCGCCCATTTGCGTGAAGGTCATGGTCACTTCCGGACGAATCCAGGTGGCCATGTAGTGGCAGCCGATGCCGGCCAGCGCCTTCGACCCGTCGGGCACCTTGGTGGAAGTGTTGTGCGGACAACCCGAACAGAATGTCGGAATGCGCGCGATCCGGGCGCGCGGCCGTTCCAGCGCGGTTTCCTTGTCCTCGATGAATTTGAGCCGCGCTTCGACGATCTTGCTGGTGTAAAACTTGGCGATGCGCCGGGCGATCACGCGCGCAATCATCGCCGGCGTCAGCTCGCCGGCCGCCGGCAGCAGCCACGGGCTGCGCGAGACTTCCCATTCGCCGTGATCGTCGTACTTGCCGATCACGCGCGGGCGCACATCGTCGCGCCAGTTATAGAGCTGTTCTTTCATCTGGTACTCGATGAGCTGGCGCTTTTCCTCGACCACCAGGATTTCGTCCAGCCCCTGCGCGAACTCGCGCACGGCGGTCGGCTCCAGCGGCCAGGGCATGCCGACTTTCATCAGGCGGATGCCGATCTCGGCGGCGTGGCGCTCGTCGATGCCGAGGTTCTCCATTGCCTGCAGCACATCGAGATAGCTCTTGCCCGAGGCGATGATGCCCAGCCGGGGTTTTTCACAGTTGATGGTGATGTGATTCAGCCGGTTGGCGCGGCAGTAGGCGAGCGCCGCATAGATCTTGCCCTGCTGCAGGCGCAGCTCCTGCTCCATCGGCGCGTCCGGCCAGCGGATCGACACGCCGCCGGCCGGCATGGCGAAATCGTCCGGCAGGATGATCTTCGGCGAATCGATATCGATATTGATCGAGCCCGAGGCATCGACCGTGTCGGAGATGCATTTGAAGGCGGTGTAGAGGCCCGAGTAGCGCGACATGGCGATGCCGTGCAAGCCGAGATCGATGATCTCCTGCACGCCGGTCGGGTACAGCACCGGGATCATCGCCGCGTCGAAGATGTGTTCCGACTGGTGCGGCAGGGTCGAGGATTTGCAGGCGTGGTCATCGCCGGCGATCAGCAACACACCGCCGTGTTTTGAGGAGCCCGCGGCATTGGCGTGCTTGAAGACGTCGCCGCAGCGGTCCACGCCCGGCCCCTTGCCGTACCAGATGCCGAACACGCCGTCGTACCTCGCGCCTTCGAACAGGCCCACCTGTTGCGAGCCCCACACCGCGGTCGCGGCCAGTTCTTCATTCACGCCCGGCGTGAAATGGATGTGCTGGTCCTTGAGGAATTTCCGGGCCTTCCAAAGCGCCTGGTCGTAACTGCCGAGCGGCGAGCCGCGATATCCCGAGATGAACCCGGCGGTGTTCAGCCCCGCCGCGAGATCGCGCTGGCGCTGGATCATCGGCAGGCGCACCAGCGCCTGCGTGCCGGTCAGGTAAACACGGCCGTGACTCAGCAGGTACTTGTCGTCGAGGGAAATATTGGCGAATGAATCAATGGAAGAAGCGGGCGCGCGGGCGGCGTCCTTGGGAACGGCGGACATCGGGAACTCCTCAAAATTGTGTTCTGGGGTTTGCAGGCAGGCCAACCGGGAATCCGGTCACCCATGCTGAACGCCATGTCTTTCGGGGATTGTGTCCCTGTCCGAAGGCGCGCGCAAGTTTACAGGAAATGTGCGGATCGGGGATGAAAAAAGCCCGCGTGGGGGCGGGCTCAGATCACGCGAATGTCGCAGTCCATGTGGCAGCGGTGTCCCCCGACCACGAGAGAAGGTATTTGCAGCCCGGCTGCAATGGCAGGAACGACCAAGACTTGCGCGATGCGCTCCTTGTATGTCCCAAAATGGAGTTGTTGTAGTTGGTGGAGAGGCATTAGATC
>JBDTSU010000296.1:0-4668 GCA_039930965.1 Betaproteobacteria bacterium | reverse complement strand
ATGGGCGATGCCGAACTGCGCAGCGAGCGCGATGGTGCTGCCGAGGAAATCGCGCCGCTCGTCGCGGACTCGACGACCTTGCCGCGCAACAACACATCGGCCGTTCCTGACACCAGTACATACATGGCGTCGCCGGGGTCACCTTCGTTGAACAGCGTGTGGCCGACCGGCAACATCAGGACATCGGTTTGGTACATGAGCAATTCTTCAATCTTCATTTTCTGCTCCTCGCACAAAGACGCCCGGAAAGCATAACCTATTTCCGAATTTTGCCGCTGACTCCGCGTCCCCGCGCGGACATCACACCGCGTGCGCGGACGGCGCGACGGCATATAATCTGCGCCTCTGTTCGTTCGGCATTTTGCATGCCGCGCGGCGCCAACAATATCGGAAATGGATCAAATGGCTTCTAAACTGGAAAAAGTTGCCGTGCTCGGCCTCGGCAAAGTGGGCAGCCTGGTCGGCACGTTGCTGACGCGCTCGGGCTTTGTGGTCACGGGTATCGATGCCCATCCGCCGGCGGGGCTGCCGTTCGAGGTCCTCACGCAGGACCTGGCCAATCCGTCCGCGCTCAAGTCGACGCTGAAAGGACACGATGCGGTCATCTCCTGCCTGCCCTTCCACCTGAACGTGGAAATCGCCCGCATCGCCCATGAATCGGCCATGCACTATTTCGACCTGACCGAGGACGTGCCCACCACCAAGGCCATCCTCGACATGGCCCGCACCGCGAAAAGCGTCATGGCCCCGCAGTGCGGCCTCGCGCCCGGCTTCATCGGTATCGTCGGCGCACATCTTGCCGGGCATTTCGATGTGCTGCGCTCGATCGAGCTGCGGGTCGGCGCCCTTCCCCAGCATCCGCGCGGCAAGCTCGGCTATGCGCTCAACTGGTCACCCGAGGGCGTGATCAACGAGTACATCAACGATTGCGAAGTGATCCGCAACGGCCATCCGCAGATGGTGCCCGCGCTGGAAGGCCTTGAGATCATCCTGGTGCACGGGCTGGTGCTGGAAGCCTTCACCACCTCGGGCGGTCTCGGCACGATGTGCGAAACCTACTTTGGCAAAGTGCAGGAGCTCAACTACAAGACCATGCGCTATCCCGGCCACTGTGAGCTGATGCGATTCCTGCTGAACGAACTCTATTTGCGCAACGACCGCGACGTCGCCAACAAACTCCTGCGCAATGCCTTGCCGGCGGTCGATGAGGACGTGGTATTTGTGCACGCCGCGGTGGAAGGCCAGAAAGACGGCCGGCTGTCGCGCGACGAGTACGTTCGCGCCTATCCGGCCATGCAGCTCGACGGGCGCAGCTGGCGGGCGATCTCCTGGACGACCGCGGCGAGCCTCTGTGCGGTGGTGGAAATGGTGGCGGCAGGTTCGCTACCGGAACGCGGATTTATCAAGCAGGAAGAGATTCCGTTCGACAAGTTCCTCGCCACCCGCAACGGCTCGCTTTACCGGAACGCGGAAACGGTCGCCGGCGGGCCGACATTCAGCGCGTAGGCACTACGCTTAATTGTTGGTGGACCGGCGCGCGAAATCCAAACCATCGTCGTCCCAGCGCACAACCACAGGGGTTGCGCCGGGCTGGGACCCAGTCCTTTCAACATCACTCTAGTTCGTCCATTGTCTTTGGCATAAACGCTTGCCTTTGAAATGCCTGCCTAATCGGTTGGTGTGAGGACTGGGTCCCAGCCTGCGCTGGGACGACGAACCTTCGAAAGTCTGAGGCGTGTCCATTCGTGAATTTGGGGGTCATCCATGGAATCAATACCCCAACTCCAACGAAACAATTCCCTCAATCACCTCGCCGCGTTCAAGGGCAGCAATTTTTTGTGCAATCTGTGCCGCGCTCTCCTCGCGCAGCGTGATCGCCGAAATATGCGGCGTGACGGTGATTTTCGGGTGGTGCCAGAAGGGATGGGTCGCGGCAAGCGGTTCCTCATGAAACACATCGAGCGTTGCCCCGGCCAGCACGCCGCTATCGAGCATGGCGATGAGATCCGCGTCCACCAGGTGCGCGCCGCGCGCAACGTTGATCAGGTAGCCCGGCGCCTTCAACTTCGCTAATGTTCGCCGATTGAGAATGCCTTCGGTGGCGGGCGTCAGCGGCAGCGCGCACACCAGTACCCGGACACGGGCGAGGAATTCGTCAAGCCCCGCCTGCCCTGCAAAGGTCGCGATGCCGGGTATCGCTTTCGGCGTGCGCGACCAGCCAAAGACCGGATAGTCGAATGCGGCAATGGACTGTGCCACCCGCTGGCCGATCGCGCCGATGCCCATCACACCCACCGGCCAGGCGGCACGGTTGATTTCACCCAATGTCTTCCATTCGCCGACCTGTTGTTGCGCATCATAGGTCGCGAAATCGCGCGTGTGGCGAATCACGGCGTGGCATACGTATTCGGCCATTTGCACCGCCATCCCGGCGTCATTCAGCCTGACGATGGCCGCGCCCTTGATCAGGCGCGACAGGTCCGGCAGCAAGGTAATGCGGTCGGCGCCGGCGCCGATGTTGAAAATCGCTTTCAGTTGGTGCTGGGTCTCGAACAACGCGCGGGGCGGGGTCCACAGCACGGCATAGTCGGCCTGGCGCTCCACGTCGGCAGCCGTCCACGCCCACACCTCAGCGGCCGGCAGATGCGCGCGCAGACAGTCGAGCCAGGGTTGCGGGTTCTTGCCCGGCGAAAAGAACACGATTTTCATGTGCGGCATATCGGGATAGTGTACGGAGCGGAGACTTTAGCATCGCGGCCATGACTGATGGGCGCCGCCGGGACATTCGCGGGTGGCGCCTGTCAAAATACGGGATGCCATAATCAATCGTCCCTGGCAAACCAACCGGATCGACCGATGATCGAATTCAACCTCACCCCCTTTGAAGCCCGCGTGCTGGGCGTGCTCGCCGAGAAGCAGTTCCTGACGCCCGATATCTATCCGCTGTCACTCAACGCGGTCGTCAACGCCTGCAATCAGTTGAGCAACCGCGAGCCGGTCATGAGCCTCGGCGAAGAGACGGTCGAGGCGTGCCTCAAGCGGCTTCAGGACAATCACGTCGCGCAAACTTATTACCCGGCGGGCAGCCGGGTGGCGAAGTACCAGCACATGATGCGCGAGGTATTCGCCCTCGACGACGCGCGCCTCGCGATTCTCACGCTGCTGTTGCTGCGAGGCCCGCAGACGTGCGGCGAGTTGCGCGGCCGCTCGGCGCGCATGTATCCGTTTGCCTCGGTCGAAAGCGTGGAGCGGTCACTCAACGATCTCGCCGCAAACGAGCCCGCGCTGGTTATGCAACTGGCCCGGGCGCCGGGGACCAAGGAATCGCGCTGGGCGCACCTGCTATCGGGTGAAGTGGCGCTCGAGCGCCAGGAGATCGCCGCGGGGATGGATGTCCGCGGTGCGTCCGTCGTCGAAAGCGCGGCGGGTGACCGCGTCACCAACCTTGAAGCGGAAGTCGCCGCGCTGCGCAAGGAAGTCACCTGGTTGACCGAAGAACTGGCGAAATTCAAACGGCAGTTTGACTAGCCTGCATATTTCATGGGGCGGCCCCAATTCGTCACCATTTTGCTGTCGGCAACGGTCATCTTTGTGAAATCCAATTTGCACTTCGACCTACGGTGGGCCTGCCCGGCGGGTGGGCCGGTTGACCAGATGCCGACTCAGGTAATTCGAATGCGCCGCCATGGGTAATACCCGATTTGCCGGCGGCAGGCGCGACGGGAGAATGAACACATCGCCAACGTTCACTCCTTCCCGCCGGATACTCCATGCGCACCCGCACCAACAATTTCCTGCAAAAAAACTGGGTCCCGCGTGTTTGCGTTGCCACGATCCTGGCCATCCTGGCCGGCCATTCCGCCGAGGCGTTCGCTAGCCCGGGGGGCGGCACGGCTCACGTCGTCAGATTCGACATGCCGCCGATTGCCTATGCCCGGAACCTGCAGAATCCGGCCTCAATCACCATTGAGAACCGGCACATCGCACAGGGATACATTGACCTCGACAATGCCACGGAGATGCTCCTCAGCGCCAATGTCGACGGCTGCCTGATGAGTATTTCGCTCGACAGCGCCTGGATCGCGCGCGCGACCCTGCGCATCGGCGGCCAGGAACATTCCGTCAACGCCGGCCGGGGCGTACTCGCATTCGCCTCGCAGCGTGCCAGCAATTCACCGGTCAGCATCGGCTATCGCCTCTACCTGAACAACCAGGCACGTCCGGGTGTTTACCCCTGGCCGCTGGCCTTCACGGTCGCACCAAAGCTGGCCTGACGAAAATCGAGTTTGAACGCGCGGGGTCTTCGCGGATGAGGGGCAGAATTCGGGGGCGTCTTGGCGCTTGGTGACGACCAACAGATTTCTCTGGGGCCTGTTTCAGACAACGACCGAAAATCCCTCCCGCCTCCCTTTACAAAAGGGAGGAGCCCAAACCGAAGCACTCCCCTCACCCAACGCATTTCCCCTTACCGAAGTACTTCCCCCTTTCTTTAAAGGGGGACCGAGGGGGATTTCTCGGTCGTCCCGTTTAGATATCGACCAATGAATCCCTACCAGTCAACTCACGAGTATCTTAGTTAGGGAATAGCGCACGTCATCAGTGCGCCATCGACATCGCACCCCGAGCCGGCGGTTCCCGCCCGGCAAAGGCCGGTCCGTTCTGGCTTGC
>JBDTSU010000295.1:0-4677 GCA_039930965.1 Betaproteobacteria bacterium | reverse complement strand
ATGGAAGAACCTCCTGCTGCGTGGCGGTGAAGCCAGGGATTACGATACCTACACCAAGGCTTTCGAGAACTCCTCGCGCGCGGTCACGGAAGACCTGAAGAGCCTGGTCCCGGTCATGAAGGCGATCGGACTGAACGCACAAAGCGTCGACAAGGCGCTGTCCGAGCACGAAGCGCTGGACAAAAAGTACCTCGAGGCAATCAAGACGTACAACGCCACCGATCCGCAGCGCGCCGAAACGGTAGATCGTTCCGTACGCGGCATTGACCGCGCGGCGACCGACCACATCGACGCCATCGTCAAGGAAATCCGCGAACGCGGTGACATGGTTGAAAAGGAACTGGCCGCGACTGCCCGCGACGAACGCAACATGCTGGTGACGTGGCTGTTGCTGGTTGCGACCCTGGCCGTTTCTGTCAGCCTGATGCTGGGCTGGATCATCATCCGCAGCATTGTCGTTCCGCTCGAAGAGGCGACCACCATTGCCCAGCGCGTCGCCAGCGGCGACCTCACGGCGCGTATCGAGGTCACTTCAAATGACGAAACCGGCCGCCTGCTGCAGGCCTTGAAGCGCATGACCGATTCACTGTCGGCACTGGTTGAGGAAGTACGTATTGGCGCCGAGACGGTGACGACGGCATCGACGCAGATTGCGGCCGGCAATGCCGACCTGTCGAGCCGGACCGAGGAACAAGCCTCGAGCATTGAAGAGACGGCGGCCTCGATCGAAGAGCTGACCTCGACGGTCAACCAGAACGCCGAGAATGCCAAGGAAGCCGACAAGCTGGCCATGTCCGCCTCCGAGATCGCCAATCGCGGCGGCGATGTGGTCAACAAGGTGGTCGTGACCATGGACAGCATCCAGGGCAGCAGCAAGAAGATCTCCGAGATCATCGGCGTCATCGACGGCATCGCCTTCCAGACCAACATCCTCGCCCTGAACGCGGCGGTGGAAGCCGCCCGGGCCGGCGAGCAGGGACGCGGCTTTGCGGTGGTGGCCTCCGAAGTGCGCAGCCTAGCGCAACGCTCGGCCTCGGCGGCGAAGGAAATCAAGGGCCTCATCACCGATTCCGTCGAGACCGTCGACTCCGGCTCGAAACTGGTCGATGAAGCCGGCCGGACCATGCAGGAAGTGGTGCGTAGCGTGAAGCGGGTGTCGGACATCATTGGCGAGATCGCGACCGCGACCAACGAACAGAGCTCGGGCATCGGCCAGGTGAACACGGCGGTGCTGGAGCTGGAGCGGGTGACGCAGCAGAACGCGGCGCTGGTGGAAGAATCGGCGGCGGCCTCGGAGAGCCTCAAGCATCAGGCGACGCGCCTGGCGGAGACGGTGGCCGTGTTCAAGGTCGATGCAAACCGCCTGCATGAGGCTCCGGTGGCGCCGTCGCATCGCGAGGCTCATTCATCGTCCCGTGCGCGCCTGCAGACTACCCGCCCCGGACCGAAACTCCCCGGCAAGGCGCAAATCGCTCACGCCGGTGTCGCCGGCGGCTACACGGGTGAGGAATGGAAAGAGTTCTAGAACCATGGAACGTTTTTCGGTTGAAGTGCACGCCCACTTTTTTGACAGGATGCAAACATGGGAATGATGGAGAACAGGATTGATGGAAAAGCCGGTGACGTGAAGGAGTTTCTTTCCTTTCAGCTGGGAGAAGAGGAGTACGGAATCGACATTCTCGCGGTGCGGGAGATACGCGCCTACGAAAAACCGACGCGCATCGCCAATACGCCGGCATTCATCCGCGGCGTGATCAACCTGCGAGGCGTGATCGTGCCAATTGTCGACCTGCGCATCAAGTTCGGCATGGCGGCGCCGCAGTACAACAGCCTGACGGTGGTGATCATCCTCAAGGTGTTCAACCGCGTCGTCGGAATCGTGGTCGACAGTGTGTCCGATGTGGTGGCGCTGAAACCGGGCGATATGCGTCCCGCGCCGGAATTCAATTCGCGCATCCAGTCAACCTTCATTCGCGGCCTGGCGACGGTCCAGGAACGGATGCTGATCCTGATGGATATCGAAGCACTGATGGCCAGCGACGACATGGCGCTGGTCGAGCCCGTGGCTGAAGCGGCCTGATCCCGCCGCCATGATCGCGGATGTCATGAAACTGGTGGACGAACAGCTCGAATCGAGCCAGCGCGAGATTGCCGATGTGCGCAGCATCCTCGCCGACGCCGTCGCACGGCTGATTCGCGACCGCTGCGTGCGGACTGATGATGAAAATGCGCCGGACGCCGGCACGGACACCGTCACTGCCCTGCAGTTTCAGGATCTCTCCGACCAGTTGCTAGCACATGCCATGCACCGGCTCGACGTCCTGCGCGGCGAAGTCAGGCAGGTGCGCAGCGGGCTGCTGTCGTCACCGGCCGCGCCGGCGACGGGCAACTGGCAATCGATGGCGATATCCGTGCACCACAACCTCCGGGCGTTTGCGCAATATCGCAAACGGCCGGTGGCGGTCGCTCACCTTGAGCCGGGTCCCGTCGAATTGTTCTGATGTACTGAAGCGTTGTAACGAAAAAGGAAAATGATGACTACTACTGTTCTTGCCGTCGATGATTCTCCCTCCATGCGGGAAATGGTCGCCTTCCTCCTGCGCAGCGCCGGCTATGAGGTGGTGGAGGCTGGCGACGGCGACCAGGCGCTGGCAGTGGCCGCGTCGCGGCACATCGACGTCGTGCTCACCGACCAGAACATGCCGAAAGTGGATGGCCTGTCGCTGGTGCGAGACCTCCGCGCCATGCCGGCCTATCGCGATACCCCGATCGTCATCCTGACGACAGAAGCCTCGCCGGAAATGAAACAAAAGGGGCGTGATGCCGGTGCGTCGGCATGGATGGTCAAGCCGTTCGATCCGGACCGGCTGGTCACCCTGCTGAAGACGCTGCAGGTGATGAAGCCGGCGCAAGGCGTGTGAGATGGCGATCGATCTCAGCAAGTTCGCCAAGGCCTTTTATGAGGAAGCGCAGGACCACCTCGCGGCCATGGAATCGCTGCTGGTCAAGATCGACCAGGGCCACGGCGATGATGAATGCCTGAATGCGCTGTTCCGTGCCGTGCACTCGGTCAAGGGCGGCGCCGCGGCGTTCGGCCACACCGAGCTGACCGGATTCACCCACGAACTCGAGAGCATCCTCGACCGCGTCCGCAAGCGCCAGCTGAAGCCGACCCGGTCAATGATCACGTTGATGTTGCAGGCAGGCGATATGATGCGCGCGCATGTCCTGGCCCTGGACCATGGCGCGCAGCCCGACCTGGCCGCGATGGCCGAATTGCAGTCTGCCCTGCCGGCCGCGTGCGCGGCGGTTGATGCCCCGCCGGCACCGGCTGCGGCGGCCATTGGCGTGCCGGCGACGAGCCTGTTGCGGGTGGTGCTCGATCTCGATGCCGCCGAATTTCCGGACGATGCCGCGGTGACGTCGCTGCTGGAAAGGCTCGATGGGCTGGGTGAACGTTCGCAACTCGCGCTGGCTGGCGCGGCCGGCCGTGGCGGCAATCTCCGCACGCTGTCCTTCGACCTCGCGCTCGCCGCGGACATTGAGGAAGACGAGGTTCGCGACGCGCTAAGCTTCATCTTCAGCGAGTCGGCCATCCATCTGCATCCGGCCGGAGGATTGCCGGCTGATGATCCGGACGACGGCTTCGGTTTCTTTGCGCCGTTCGACGTGCCTTCGGCAGCAACGGCCGCGACGCCGGTGGGGCCGGACCTGCCGACGGGCGCGGCGTTGTTCAGCGATGCCAGTTCCATCCGCGTCAATATCGCCAAGGTCGACAGTCTCATCAACCTGGTGGGCGAGCTTGTCATCACCGAGGCGATGCTGGCCGAATCCGCGCGCGCGTTCGATATCGACGTGCAGGGCCGCTTTGCCTCGGCGCTGGCGCAACTAGAGCGCAATACCCGCAGCCTGCAGGAATCGATTCTCTCCATTCGCATGATGCCGATCTCGTTCATCTTCAGCCGCCTGCCGCGTCTGGCGCGCGACGTCGCCGAGCGGCTGGGCAAGGAAGTGGAACTGGAAATGGTCGGCGAGGAAACCGAACTCGACAAGGGCCTGATCGAACGGATTACCGATCCGCTGATTCACCTGGTGCGCAATGCGATCGACCACGGCATTGAGTCTCCCGAGCAGCGTGCCCGGGCCGGCAAGGCGGTCAAGGGCCGGCTCAGCGTGCGCGCGCGGCACCAGGGCGGCATGATCGTGATCTCGGTCGCCGATGACGGCGCCGGCCTCGATTGCCGGCGCATCCTCGCCAAGGCTGCGGAACTGGGGATCGATGTCGATCCCGCCTGGTCGGAGCGGGAAATCTGGCAACTGGTGTTCCTGCCGGGATTTTCCACGTCCGTCGCCGTCACCGATGTTTCCGGGCGCGGCGTGGGCATGGATGTGGTCGGCCGCAATGTCGAGGCGTTGCACGGCAACGTCGAGATTGATTCGCGGCCGGGCCTCGGCACGACGCTGACGATCCGCCTGCCGCTGACCCTGGCGATCCTCGACGGCATGACAGTGTCGGCGGGCGGCGAAACCTACATCCTGCCGCTTGCCAACATTTCGCAATCGATGCAGCCCGCTGCCGGCCAGATCAGTCCTGTCGGCGGCCGCGAAATGCTGGCGCTGGACGATGCCTACATTCCCGTCATCGGCCTGACCGATGTCTTCGATACCTCCAACAGC
>JBDTSU010000294.1:0-4685 GCA_039930965.1 Betaproteobacteria bacterium | reverse complement strand
GCATGCGCGACATTGAGTGAACGATAGTCCGGCGAGTGGACGAGGATTTGATCTGCATCAGACATGCTGTATTCAGCGTGAGGGCTTTCGCGGACCCGCGCGCCGGCCAAACGCGACAACGAAAAACTGCGCTCCGTTTGACCCGAATCAAATTGCGCGACGATTATCCACGCATGATTGACGGGTACTTGTGGCCTTCCATGTGCGGCCATCTCATCAACATATCCGGGGGAAGCGAAACATGAATGACCCTGTTGCCGTATGGCATGAAGAGCACGCGAATTTCGCCAAACTCCTTAACCTGCTTGAGGGCCAGCTGAACCTGTTTCACCGCAGCCAGACACCCAACTATGCGTTGATGCTGGACATCATGTGCTATATGACCCACTACCCGGATCTGTTGCACCATCCGCGTGAGGACTACGCGTTCGAACTGGTCAAACAGCGGGTTCCCTCACTGGGATGGCTGGTCGACGAATTGATGGCTGAGCACACCGTCGCCATTCAGAACAGCGCGCGACTGGTCGAAGACCTGGATAGCGTCGTGAACGGGGCGATCCTGCCACGGGAAAGTGTCGAGACGCCGGGCAGGGAGTACATCGCCCATTTCCGGCACCACATGGCGCGCGAGGAAGCCGACCTGTTTCAGATGGTCGCGAAGACACTGAATTCTGCTGACTGGGCCGCCATCGAGGCTGCCGTGAAGCCTGCCGCCGACCCGTTGTTTGGCGCCAACGCCCCCCGCCAATACGAGGCGTTGCGGCGAGAAATCGTCCGCGAGGCGAGTGCCGTCACCGACAGTTGACGCGACAGAAACGGGCAACCCGGTAGCGGTGCCCGCGCCTATCAGCGGCTTGTGTTTGCCGCTCGCCGCCTGATTTGTACGCCGTTCAGGCTGGATGAACGCCATGCCGGCGGGAATAACGTGTCGCCACGGACACGGGTCAAATGTTGTTCACCCTCTCAGTCGGGCGCGCGCCTGGGTTCACGCGGGATCGCGGTCCGTCCGCCGCGGCCATCGCCTGTCACTTGCTGATAGGCCATCGTGCCGCGCATCGACAGGCACTTGCATTACAATCCCTTTGGCTGCGGTCCCACGCAGCAGGCAAATCGTGCGTACGCCGACAGGATCGAACACCATACCTATGACAAAAAAGTTGTTCCGGCAGGAAGCGATCGACGCCCAGCGTGAGAAATTTCTCGGCGAAGCCACCATTGCCCGACCCCTGCCGATGTGGGTCATGACGTTGCTGGCGGTGGGCGCTGCCGGGGTGATGGTCACCGTGGCGATCTGGGGCCATTACACCCGGCGCGAACGCGTGGAAGGGTTCCTGCAACTTGATGTCGGCGCGGCCAGAGTATCGATCACCGATGCCGGGCGGGTGGCTGAATTGCTCGTGAAGGAAGGCCAGCAAGTCAAGATCGGTGACCCGATGCTGCGATTGTCGCTCGATCGCTCGACGGCGGTGTCATCGTCAACCAGCGCCGTGGTCACCGGTGAATTGAGCCAGCGGCGCGGCAGCCTTGAAAAGGAACAGGAGCAGATGCGCGAACTGGCCGAGCAACAGTTGCAGCAGGTGAAGAAGCGCATTGCTGATATTCAGCGTGAAATCGCCCAGATCGACCAGGAAATCAAATTGCAGGGTCAGCGACTTTCCTCGGCGCGGGAGCAGGCCAAGCGCTTCCAGCAACTGGCCAAGGAAAAATTTGTATCGGATATCGTGGCCCGACAGAAACAGGACGAGGCGACCGATCAGGAAATCCGCGTGCAAACCCTCCGGCGCCAGAAGTCGGCGCTGGAGCGCGATCTCTCCACGGCGAAGCTCGAGGAACCCGCGGTGGCCCTGCGGTCGCGTTCCCAGGTTGAACAGATGAGCCGGCAAATCAGTGAAGTCCAGCAAAGCCTGGCGCAGGAAGATGCCAAGCGCGAGACCGTCATTCAGGCACCTATCACCGGCGTGGTGACCAACATTGCCATCAGTGCCGGTCAGTCGGTCACCGCGGATAGTCCCTTCGCCACCATTTTGCCGGCGGGCAGCCAGTTGCAGGCAGAAATGCTGGTGCCGACCCGCGCCATCGGCTTCGTCAACAAGGGCAAGGAAGTCATACTTCGCTATGAAGCGTTCCCGTACGAGCGCTTTGGCCAGTACCACGGCCTGATTGCGGATGTCAGCCAGACGGTGTGGTCGCCGGGCGACAAGATCGGCCCGTTGACGGTGCGCGAGGCCGCCTATCGCATCACCGTAAAGCTCGACAAGCAGACCGTCTCGGCAATGGGCCAGGAAATTCCGCTGCGGTCCGGCATGCTGGTCAATGCCGATATCCTTCTTGAGAAACGCAGCTTGCTCGAATGGATTTTCGAGCCGGTGCTGCAATTGCGGGGGCGCCTGTGAGTGGCGGCCTGTTCGGGCGCCGCGTCCCGGTCATTCTGCAGAGCGAGGCACCGGAGTGCGGTATTGCCTGCCTGGCGATGGTCGCGTCCTACCATGGGCACCTGACCGACCTGTCGGCCATGCGCCTGCGGCTGTCACCGTCGCTGAAAGGCATCACCCTGAAGCACGTCTCGCAGGTCGCCGAATCGATGGGACTGGCGGCGCGGGGCGTACAGGTACCGCTGGAGTCGTTGGGCAAGCTGCAACTCCCGGCGGTCTTGCATTGGGACATGAATCACTTTGTGGTATTGACCGGCTTTTCCGGCAAGAAGCTGGTGGTGCACGATCCGGGACGGGGTAAACGCAAGCTTTCGCTGCCTGAAGCGTCGCGGCACTTTACCGGCGTGGCGATGGAGTTTTCGCCTAACCAGAACTTCCGGCGCGTCGATGAGCGCGAAAAAGTCAGCGCCTGGCAATTGTTGTCGGCCGGTTCCGGGATGGCCGGCACCGTGTTACAGTTGATATTGCTGTCGCTGGCACTGGAAGTCTTCGCCATTGCCATGCCGTTCTTCCTGCAACTGGTCGTGGACAGGGTGCTGGTGGGGCGCGATACCGATCTGCTCGCCGTCCTCGGCATTGCCTTTTCCGCCCTGGTACTGATTCAGGTGGTGGTCAGCGCGGTCCGGGCCTTTGTCGGTGTCTATCTCAGCACCCATTTCAATCTGCGCCTGCTCACCGCGCTGTTCAACCACTTGCTGAAACTGCCGTTGGGGTGGTTTGAAAAACGCAACATCGGCGACATCGTCTCCAAGTTCCGAAGCGTGGATGTCATTCAAAAGACCTTGTCCACCACCTTTGTCGAGACGTTTATCGATGGCGTGATGGTGTTGATCACACTCGCGGTGATGTTTTTCTACAGTGCGAAACTGACGGCGGTGGTGGTGACGGCCGCGCTGATCTATGCATTGTTGCGCTGGTATTTCTATTACCCACAGCGATATGCGACGGATGAGCAGATTGCACACGAGGCCAAGGCGAGCACTCACTTCATCGAAACGCTTCGCGGGATGATGGCGATCAAGCTAAACATGCGGGAAAACGAGCGGCGTGGTTCGTACCAGAATCTGGTCGTGGACCAAATCAATGCCGGTGTAAGGGTGCAAAACGTCGGCATATTTCAGCGAGGTGCCAATAGCCTCGTGTTCGGGCTCGAAAGCATCATTGTCGTCTGGATGGGGGCGCTGCTGGTGATGGAAGGCAAGTTCTCGGTCGGCATGCTATATGCGTTCCTGGGATTCAAGCTGGTGTTCCTGGGGCGCATGAATAATTTGATCGACAAGTGGAATGAGTTCCGGATGCTCGATCTGCACGCTGAACGTATCGCCGATATCGCCCTGGCGGAGGCCGAATCGACCAACACCGCCCAATCGGTATTTGCTGAGTCTAGCGAAGCGCTGACCATCGAGGCGCGCAACCTGAGTTTTGCGTATGGCCCGGAGGGCTTTGCCTTTCGTAATGTGAACCTGCAGATATTGCCGGGAGAACGGGTGGCAATCGTCGGGCCGTCGGGATGCGGCAAAACCACGCTGCTGAAGGTGTTGCTGGGACTATTGCAGCCGACCGAGGGGCAGGTGCTGGTTAATGGCCGTGACCTTCGCGACTGGGACCTGGGGCAATATCGGGCACGGGTGGGTGCCGTGATGCAGGACGATCAGCTCTTTGTTGGCACGATTGAGGACAACATCAGTTTCTTTGATGCCGATCACGATCCCGAGCGGGTTCGCGAATGCGCACGCCTGGCACAGATTGACGCCGAGGTATCGTCGACGCCGATGGGATACAACACGATTGTCGGCTCCTTAGGCATGAGCCTGTCGGGCGGTCAAAAACAGCGGGTCATGTTGGCCCGCGCGCTGTACCGACACCCGCAAATACTATTCTTGGATGAAACTCTAGATCAGGTAGACGCCTCACAGGAAGACGCGATTAATCAGAAGATCTCCGGCAGGGTCTCAAGTACTGTATTCGTCAGCCATCGAGCCGAATCGGTATTCGGGTCAAGGGTGATCCAACTTGGATACGAATGATTCTTAAAGTTCTACGGCGCCTTGGCCACCGCCGACCAGCGCGAGGGACAGGTCGTCAAGCTTGATCAATTCCGGGGTGGCCGCGACGTTGGCTTGTTCGGTGACGGGGCGGTCGATGACATTGATTTCTTTGCTCATTTTGGTCTCCACAGGGTAAGAAATAAGGATTAGAGTTCTACGGCGCCTTGGCCACCGCCGACCAGCGCGAGGGACAGGTCGTCAAGCT
>JBDTSU010000293.1:0-4691 GCA_039930965.1 Betaproteobacteria bacterium | reverse complement strand
CTGGTGGTGCAGGACATCTTCCTCACCGAGACCGCCTATCTCGCCGATGTGGTGCTGCCGGCGTCCGCGTGGCCGGAAAAAATGGGCACCGTCACCAATACCGACCGCATGGTGCAGCTCGGCCGCCGCGCGCTGGACATGCCCGGCGATGCGCGCCAGGACCTGTGGATCATCCAGCAGATGGCGAAACGCCTGGGCCTCGACTGGCACTACCCCGGCGAAGAAAGCGGCGCCGCGGCCGTGTATGAGGAACTGCATATCGCGCAAGGCTCGATCAGCGGGATTTCCTGGGATCGCCTCAATCGCGAATCATGCGTGACCTATCCTTGCAAGGACGACAGCGACCCCGGCCAGCCGGTGGTATTCGTTGACAGCTTCCCGATGCCCGATGGCCGTGCCAAATTCGTCCCCGCCGACATCATCCCCGCCAATGAACGCCCGGACGAGGCCTACCCGTTCGTGCTCATCACCGGCCGCCAGCTCGAACACTGGCATACGGGATCGATGACCCGGCGCGCCTCGGTGCTCGACGCGATCGAGCCCGCCGCCGCGGTCAGCATGAATCCGCTCGACATGCGCCACCTGCATGTGCACGCCGGCGACAACGTCACCGTCGAATCGCGCCGCGGCAAAGTCGGCATCATGGTGCGCGCCGATGAAGGCGTGCCGGTGGGATCGATCTTCATCCCGTTCGCCTATTACGAAGCCGCCGCCAACCTGCTCACCAACCCGGCGCTGGACCCGTTCGGCAAGATTGCCGAACTGAAGTATTGCGCGGTCCGCATCACCAAGGGTGGGGAACCGGTGGAGCTGTCGAGTTTTGGAGGGGCGCAGGCGTTTGGGATGGTGTAACGCGCGCGTACAAGGCGCGTCGTCCCAGCGAAGGCTGGGACCCAGTCCCTCGTGCAGCGGAGAAACTACGGACTGGATTCCAGCCTTCGCTGGAATGACGAACATGTTTCGGCCCGCAACGGTAACCTCGCATCGCGCGCAAATCGTACCTGCGCTACCATTCCCCGCATGCACACCCCACCCACCTGGCCGCCCAGCCTGAGCGGCAACTACCTGCGCCGCACGCTGCCGTGGATTGCGGAGAAACTGGATGCCTACATGAGCCCTGTCAGCAAGACCTCGGCCGTTACCCTGCGCGAAATCACCAAGGACAGCGTCCGCACCGTTTCGTTGCTCGATGTCGGCCCCGGCCAGGAGGGACTGGTCGCGCCGAATGCGTTTTCGATCGCGCAGGCGTATTTCCAGCCGGAGGCATGGTTTCGCGGCATCTACGCCGATGACGTGCCGGTCGGTTTCGTGATGCTGGAGGATTGGTCGCAAGCGACCGGCCGGGAAGCTGAGTTGTATGAAGGTGCCCCGTATGTGGGTCTGTGGCGTTTCATGATCGACCATCGCTTCCAGAAATTCGGCTTCGGCGCCCAGGCCATGCGGCTCGTGATCGCGCACGCGCGCACGCGGCCGGGGGCGAATAACCTGCTGCTTTCTTTCGTGCCGAAAGAAAATAATCCGGAGGGGTTTTACGCGCGCTTCGGGTTTGTGCGCACCGGCGAGGTGGATGAGGGGGAGGTGGTGATGAGGTTGGCGCTGGGGTAGGTGTTGCAGGCGAAAGCGCAAACTCCCGGCGCTGCAAAATCCCCCAAGCCGTGATTCGTGAAAGGTCGCGATTGCTTGCCCCCTTTAATTGAGGGGGCGATGCGGCGCGGTGTGCGCAGGGAGAGGCATGGGGGATGTCGCGGTATTGAAACGGCGATAAAGCCACTTCCCGCCCGATGCTAAGATGACCATCCAGATAGTCATCCTGGAGAACCCCATGAGCGCATTCAGTATTGCCGAGGCCAAGGCGCAATTGAGCGCCATCGTCGGGATGGTCGAGAACGGCGAGGCCGTCACCATCACCAAGCGTGGCATTCCGGTTGCCAAGATCGTGCCGGTGAATGCGCCGCCGGCGAGGCCGAAAATCGACCTGGCCCGCTTGCGTGCACTTCGCGAATCAATGCCGGAGATGAAGGAATCTACGGTCGACATGATTCGCCGCCAGCGTGACGGCGTGATCGATGCGGTCGACCGGTGATTTACCTCGACACCAACATTCTGCTGTCCCTGCATGTCGTCGATTCGGGTGCGGTTGCAGCGGAGTCGTGGATCGAGAAGTTGCGCATTGCCGGGCTGAAGGTGATTGCCTTGTCGAATAAGGGTGGGCTCCACAAAATCCAGCAAAAGCTTGCCGCTTACCACGTCACCGAACGCGATATCGCCAAGGCCGTGAAGTGGGCGCGGAAGCGCAGGATGGCGGAAAAGGAGCGGGCGCCGATGTTGCGGGTGCGGGGACAATGAATTGGTGGCGACACGCCTGCATCACACGCTCGCGGCAGTACAAAGGAACTGTCGCCCCGGATTTAGTCCGGGGCCCAAGTTTTTTTGCCGCAAGGAGATGCAAAATTGGGCCAATCCACTGCATTGGATTGACGCTCGTCGGGCGCAGAGCGCGCTTTGCGAATTCCCCGCCTCGCCCCCGGACTAAATCCGGGGCGACAGCAGCCGGTATCAATTATCTCCTGTCTCCGCTAGCCGCCTGTGCACTTGCCGTTTTCCTCGCCGCCTGCTCGTCCACTCCCAACCAACCCGCCACCGCACTCAGCCAGATCGACACCATCGTCGTGATCTACGCCGAGAACCGCAGCTTCGATCATCTGTTCGGCCACTTCCCGGGTGCCGAGGGCATCGACAGCGCGACCGCGGAACAGAAGACCCAGCTCGACCGTGACGGCACGCCGCTGCGCGTGTTGCCGCCGGTGTACAAGGACCGCAAGCCGCACGACGACTTTCCAGGCGATCTGCCGAACGGCCCCTTCGCCGCCGACCGGGCGCCGGGCTGGCGGTCGATCAGCGCGACCGATCCCGATCCGACGCACAGCTTCTACCAGCACATCGCGCAGATCAACGGCGGCCGCAACAACATGTTCGTCGCGCACAGCAATGCCGGCGCGCTGCCGATGGCCACCTTCGACGGCTCGACACTGAAGATGTGGCAATGGGCGAAGGCCTACACGCTCGCCGATCATTTCTTCCAGTCGGCCTACGGCGGCTCGTTCATCAATCACCAGCGGCTGATCTGTGCCTGCGTGCCGCGGCAACCCGACGCGCCCGACAGCATTCGCGCCGTGGTCGACGCACACGGCCGCCTCGCACAATCGGAAAATTCGCCGGCCTCGGTCATGTCCGGCCCGCCGCGCTATGTGCGCGATGGCCGGGTGGGGCCGGTGTCGGCCGGGAGTTACGCGCTCAACAGCAACCAGCCCGCTTACCAGCCGAGCGAGTATCTGCCGCCGAAAGGGGATTTCACGCGCACCGATCCGGCGCGCTTTCCGCTTACGCCGCTGACCGCGAAGACCATCGGCGACACGCTTTCGGCCAAGGGCATCAGCTGGGCGTGGTACGCGCAGGGCTGGGAAGCCGCGCAGGCCGACGGCATGCGCGACCCCGCGCTCAAGCGCGTGGTGATCAACGTCACGGGTGACGAGAGCTCGCCGAATTTCCAGCCGCACCACCAGCCGTTCAATTACTACGCGCGCTTCGCCCCCGGCCGCGCGGACCGCGCCACGCACCTGCGCGACCGCAAGGACCTGATCGCGGCCGCGCGCGCCGGCACGCTGCCGCAGGTGTCGTTCTACAAGCCATCGGGACTGCACAGCCAGCACTCGGGCTCCAGCACCATCGCCGCCGGCGACGCCGAAATCGACGAAATCCTCACGCGCCTTGCCGCCAGCCCGCAATGGCCGCGCATGGCCATCATCGTTACCTACGACGAATACGGCGGCTACTGGGACCATATGCCGCCGCCCAGCGGACCGGGATGGAGCGATGATTTCGGCCCCGGCACGCGCATCCCGGCGATCATCGTCTCGCCGCTCGCGAAACGCGGTTACGTCGACAGGACCGTATACGACACCACCTCGATCCAGAAACTGCTCAATGTGCGCTTCGGGCTTGAGCCGTTGCCGGGGCTGCGCGAGAAGATGGGCGACCTGACGGGGGCGTTCGGGTTTTGAGAGTGGGGGTGGGAGTGGGAGCGTCACCAAACGGTACCCGCAATTGGCACGCCGCCAATGGATGTAACATACCCCCAACAACCACCCACCGGGGCCCCGCATGAACCTCACCATGGAACAACTGGCCGAAGTCCTCGCCGGCATTGCCAAGGCGCAGCAAGCCGTCATCGACGCCATCGAAAGCGAAAGCGGCGGCTGGAAAAATACCCACCTCATCCCCAAGCTGACCACCGCCGCCAACACGCGCCTGGCCACGCCGCGCTTGATGGACGTGCCGTCGCGGGTGCTGCTGCGATCGCAAACCCGGGTGGTGATGGATGTCGCCACCATTACCCGCCTGCTGCACGAAGCCGTGAGCGGCGAGCCGGTGCCGGCAGCCTTTCCGACGGAACCCGCACACTCTCCGGCCAAACCGTTCACGCCCCCGGCCGCTGCACCGATTGCGGCCGGTGCGGTGGCGGGCGCCGCGGCTGCTGCGGTGGTCGAATCCACGCCTGCGGCGGGGGCGGATGATTTGAGTAATTTCTTCGATACCTGAATACCGGAAATCCCTCCCGGCCTCCCTTTAGAAAAGGGAGGAGAAAATCGAACCACCGCACATCCAATGCAGGGCACTTCCTCTACCTCAAT
>JBDTSU010000292.1:0-4702 GCA_039930965.1 Betaproteobacteria bacterium | reverse complement strand
GACCGCAACCATCTGCGCGGCTACACGCTGCTGCGCCTCGATACCGTGAATGGCAAGATCCGCCCCCTCACACAAGGCGCACCCGACTATGTGCACAGCTGGGCGATAGATCGCCAGGGAACGCTGCGTGCGGCGATCAGCCATTTTGAGGGCAAGTCGCGGCTTTACTGGCGGACGTCGGCGGAGATGCCGTGGAGCAAAGTTTCCGAATGGGCCACTTACCGCGACGACCACGACGAGATCAATCTCATTGCGGTCGATGCCAGCAACCGGTTATATGTGGCCGGCCGCCGCGGCAAAGACGCGGACAAGAGCGTTCTGTGGCGCATCGACATGACCCGCCCGAACATCGAGTGGACGGCGCTCATGGAGCTCGATGGTTATGATTTCGAGGGTGGGCCCGTCATGGGCCGCGATAACGCCGTCCTCGGCATTCGCTTCCTGACCGATGCCCAGAGCACGCACTGGTTCGATTCGACCTTGAAGGCGCTGCAGGCGCGGATCGACAAGGCGCTGCCTGGCCGCATCAATGAAATCAGTTGTGGCGACTGTGCCGATCCGCAAAAGCTGCTGGTGACTTCATGGTCGGACCGGCAGTCGCCGATCACTTATGTGTTCGACGCGAAAGCCGGTTCGCTCGCCGTGCTCTCCGAGTCGCGGCCCTGGCTGAAAGGGCAAGCCATGGCCGGCCGGGAAATGCGCAGTGTCGTCGCACGCGATGGCTTGCGCATTCCGGTGCATGTGACCCGCCCGGTTGGGCAAAAGGGGCCGGCGCCGATGGTCGTCCTGGTGCATGGCGGCCCCTATGTGCGCGGCGGCGTATGGGAATGGGATGCCGATTCGCAGTTTCTGGCCTCGCGAGGTTATGTCGTGCTGGAACCTGAATATCGCGGCAGCGTGGGATTTGGCGCCAAACATTTTCGCGCGGGCTGGAAGCAATGGGGCCTCGCCATGCAGGATGACATTGCTGACGCCACGCGCTGGGCCATCGGCGAAGGCATTGCGGACGCCGGGCGCATCTGCATCGCCGGCGCCAGTTACGGCGGCTATGCCGCCCTGATGGGTCTGATTCGTTACCCGGATCTTTATCGCTGTGGCGTCAACTGGGTCGGGGTCACCGATCTGGACCTGCTGTTCACCAGCCGCTGGAGTGATTTCAGCGATATGTGGCGGGAATACGGCATGCCGGTGCTGGTGGGAGACCGCGAGAAAGATGCGACGCAATTCGCCGCGACCTCGCCGGTCAGGCAGGCGGCGAAGCTGACCCAACCGTTGTTGATGGCTTACGGCGGGGTAGATCGCCGCGTGCCGATCGTTCACGGCATCACGCTGCGCAGCGCCGTTGAATCGCACAACAAGAATCTGGAGTGGACCACCTATCCCGACGAGGGACACGGCTGGATGCTCGAATCGAACACCTTCGATTTCTGGACGCGGGTGGAAAAATTCCTCGACCGGAATCTGAAACCGGCGAATTGAGCGAATTGCGCGAATTGCGCGGCGCGAGGCCGCGATCCGCGTTCAGGATGTCATCGGTCAGTTGACTGGCCGGAGACCCGCCCTGGCGATGCGCGGTCATTCCAATTCCCGATCACTGCGCCTATAACGGCTGTCATTCCCGCGAATGTGGGAATGACAGCGTATTTAGTGCCGCCATAAGAGGGAGCTCGAATTACAGCTCGGCAAGTACTTTTCCGAAGCCGGCGACCTGCCGGGCGCGAGGGGCGGCGGCAGTATTGTTGGCAGGTTCACCGTTGACGTGTGTATCGCCGGTTGCGCCGGTCACGGCGTGCGAATCGAGCGCGAGGCGCGCCGGTGGGGCGGCAAGATCGGCGGCGAATGCCCAATGAGTGAAGATAACTAGCACGACAGCCAACAGGGCCGCGCGCAGCAGGCGCAGGTCGGTGCGTGGCGTAACAGGCGGGGCGAGATCGAGTATGGTCATGGTGGCTCCAGCGCATGGTGGTGATTGGCAAAGGGAAAAGTAGCCATTTCCTGACGCGGAAAACTGGCCGCGAATCCCTCCGGCAGACACGCATATTAGTAAAACCGCCAACCGCCAACAATCGATAAATTCTGACATGTCATGTGAAAAGTGTTCACGTATGAAATGCCCGCAGAAATGCGCGGGTCGGCGCCGGCTGGCGCACGCCGTAAACTGGTCCATTGCCTTGCACCCCTTCTCAATTCATGCGCGCCCCTGTCGAACTTGCCAAAGCTTATCGTCTGCTGAACCACGGCCCCACAGTGCTGGTGACCAGCGCTCATGCGGGCCATCGAAACGTCATGGCGGCGGCCTGGAACAGCGGCCTCGACTTCAGTCCGGCCAAGGTGCTGGTGGTCATCGACAAGAACACCTGGACGCGTGAACTGGTCGAGGGCTCGGGTGTCTTCGGCCTGAACGTGCCCTCGCGCGCGCTGGCGCAGGCGACCCTTTCAGTCGGATCGATCAGTGGCCGTGCCATGCCGGAAGGCGACAAGTTTTCCCGATTCGGGCTGGAGACCTTTCCGGCGACTGCCATCGATGTGCCGCTGGTTGAAGGCTGCGTCGCCTGGCTGGAGTGCCGGGTGATCGACGAGCCGCACAACCAGCAGGCCTACGACCTGTTCATCGGCGAAGTGGTGGCCGCCTGGGCGGATTCGCGGGTGTTTTCGAATGGGCACTGGCACTTCACCGATGATGACTCGCTGCGTACCATTCATTACGTCGCCGGCGGCAATTTCCTCAGCATCGGTGAATCGTTTGACGTGAAAAAATGAGCCCTGGCCGCGCCGGGCCGGGCGCGGCAGGGAAATTCAACCACCACACGGGAGTCACCGCATGGCAACACTCGAAACAACGCATCCGCTACGGGCAATGGCCGCGGCGGCGGCGCTCGCGCTCATCGCCTTGACGGGGCACGCACAGCCTGCAACCGAGTTGCCGCCCTTGAAACAGGGCGACTACATCGCGCGCGATTTCCGCTTCAAGTCCGGCGAAACGCTGGCTGAGGTCAAGCTGCACTACACCACCTTTGGCAGCCCGGCGCGCGATGCCGCGGGCAAGGTGACCAATGCGGTGCTGCTGTTGCACGGCACCGGCGGCTCCGGGCAGAGCCTGATCCGGCCGGTCTTCGCCAACGCGCTTTTCGGCCCCGGCCAGCTGCTCGATGCCACGCGCTACTACCTCATCCTGCCCGACGGACTCGGCCACGGAAAGTCCAGCAAGCCGAGCGACGGCCTGCGCATGCGCTTCCCGCAGTACGACTACGACGACATGGTGGCCGCGCAGAAACGCCTGCTGGAGGACGGTCTGGGCGTGAATCACCTGCGGCTGATCCTCGGCACCTCGATGGGCTGTATGCACGCCTGGATGTGGGGTGAGGCGTGGCCCGATTTCATGGATGCAATGATGCCGCTTGCCTGCCTGCCGGTCGAGATCGCCGGCCGCAATCGTACCTGGCGCAGGATGCTGATCAATTCCATCCGCGAAGATCCGGAATGGCGGGGCGGCGAATATCGAGCGCCGCCGCGCGCGGCCGTAAAGGCGATCGCCCAGTTCCTGGTGCTGGCGGGCGCCGCGCCGATCCAGATGCAGAAAAGCTATCCGACCCGCGAAGCCGCCGACAAATTCACCGATGAGACCGTGGCGCGCATCGCGGCCGATGTCGATGCCAACGATATGCTCTATGCCGTCAGTGCCTCGCGCCATTACAACCCGTCGGCGAAGCTTGAGGCCATCCGCGCGGCCGTGGTGCACATCAATTCCGCCGACGACTTCATCAATCCGCCGGAACTCGGTATTGCCGAGCGCGAGATCCGGCGCGTCCGCAACGGCCGCTTCGTCCTGTTGCCCGCCTCCGAGGAGACCTTCGGGCACGGCACTCACACGCGTGCCGCCGTGTGGAAAAAATACTTGTGGGAATTGCTGGACGCCACAAAGCACTGAGCGCTCAGCGCCGGCGACCGCCTTTTTGCGCGCATGGAGGATCATGGAGACACTAGAACATGTGGACCTGGCCCACGACCCCGCCGCCGCAGCCTATGTCAAGGACGAAACGGTAGACGTGGTGTTCGCGACCCGGGCCGGCGAGATCCTGAGCCGCGAAGGCGTGAATCGATATCGGGCCGGCGATGCGCTGATCACCGGTTCGGCGGGTGAACGCTGGAGCGTGTCGCGTGACCGATTCGACGCCCGCTACCTGCCGGCCGGCGATACCCCGGCGGGCACCAACGGACCGTATCGCGCGAAGCCGGCTGTCGTGCTGGCCAAACAGTGGCCGCAGGCATTTTCCATCGCCCGCAGCGCGGGCGGCGATCTGCTCCGCGGCAACGCCGGCGACTGGCTGCTGCAATACGCGCCGGGCGACTATGGATTGATCGAAAACGCCCGTTTTCAGCGGGTTTACCGGCGCCTGCCGGGCTGAGCGCCGTCGCCGCCTCCACACCGGCAGGGCCGGCCTTGCCGGGGCCCGCACCACCGCAGTTTCCCGCCTGTGTTTGAGCAATCGCAAAGGCCCGTGTCCGGCGCGCGCCTATAGTGGAACGGTCACATTGACAGGAAAGTAATTTCAGGTGAGTACCTTGACCAAAGTTGCACTCGGGCTGGTAGGAAAAATGCGCCCGCTGCCGGCGACCGGTGAGGAGCAGCCGGCCATTGCGCTGCCGGCCCCGGCGACCACCGGGGGAATGCCCTTGCTGGACGCGCTTCGCAACCGGCAGA
>JBDTSU010000291.1:0-4705 GCA_039930965.1 Betaproteobacteria bacterium | reverse complement strand
CGCACCCGGTTTCGCCCTTCATTTTTTGCCCGGTACAACGCCGCGTCGGCTTCGGCAATCAGCGCGCTCACCGGCTCCTGCCCGAAAGGAACACGCGCCGCCACGCCGAGGCTGATCGTGACCACCGGCGCGACCGATGAGGCGGGATGCGGAATCGCCTGCGCCTCGCAGGCTTGCCGAAGCATTTCGGCATAGGCCATTGCGCCCGCGTGATCCAGGCCGGGAATCAGGATGATGAACTCCTCGCCGCCATATCGCGCCGCGAAGTCCCCTGCCCGGCCGGCGGCATGGCGGATAACCTCGGCCACGGCGACGAGGCACTTGTCGCCTTCCGGGTGTCCCAGCGTATCGTTATAGGCCTTGAAGGCGTCGATGTCGGCGATCACGATAGCCAGTGACGCGTGCAGGCGTGCCGCGCGCCGCCACTCGGTCTCCAGGGTCTCGTCCAGCCGGCGCCGGTTGGCGAGTCCGGTCAACGCGTCGGCGAAGGACAGACGGGAGAGGTGCTCGTTCGCGAGCCTCAGTTCCTCGGTCTTCTCTGCCACCAGGCGCTCCATCTCGACATGCCGATGGCGTAGCTGGTGGGTGCGCAGCCGGAACAGGCCCGCCACCGCGGCCAGCGATCCGAAAATGGCCAACGCGATGAACCAGGACGTCTGGTAATAGTGCGGTTTCACTGTGACCGGCAGCGCCGCGGCCGCCTCCTGCCAGCGCTTGCCGTCGAGCGACGCCGCCACGCGAAAGCGGTACATGCCATGCGGCAGGGCGGGGAACGAGGCTTCGCGGTTCTTTCCCGCCTCGACCCAATCGTGGGTGACCCCTTCCATCTGATAGCGGAAGCGCACCCGGTCGGCGTTTAGCAAAGTGCCGGCGGTGTAGTGAATGGAAAGTGGCACCGAGCCGGGCGGCAGCACGATCTCGGCCCCCGCCATGGTATCGACGCCGGCGCTCACGCCATTCACCAGCACCTCTTCAACGGCGACCGGCGGTGGATTGTCCGAGCCGGGCAGGTGCTGCGGGTCGACGATGACGAGTCCCTTGAGCGAGGGCAGCCAGAGGTGTCCCTTGGCATCGATTGCGCCCGCCGGCTGCAGCCCTCCCGCGAATGTGGTGCTGCGGATCGCATCGCCCGGGCCGAACGCCGTCGAGGTCACCTTCGCAATGCGTCCCTCGGCAAACGCATCGAGTTCGGTGCGCGACACGCGAAAGAAACCGCGGTTGCAGGTCATCCAGAAATTGCCGGCCCGGTCCTCGATGATGGCTTGTATCGTGCCGTCCCAGAGCCCGTCGGTGGTGCGGATGGCAGTAAGGCGGCCATGGGCGAGGCGATTGATGCCTTCGCCGTTGGTGCCGATCCAGAGCGTGCCGGCGGCGTCCTCGAACATTGCAAGGATCCAGTTCGACACCAGACCGTCATTTCGCGTCTGGGTCGTGAAGACGCCGTCGCGGTAGCGGATGAGGCCCTGCCCCGATGTGCCGACCCATAATGTGCCACGGCGGTCTTCGAGAATCGCCACCACGCCTTCGAGCGGCGCGCCCGGCTCGCGCACCGGTGTAAAGCCCTTGCCGTTGAAACGTGCCAGGCCGGACTTGGTGCCCGCCCAGACGGTGCCGGCGCGATCCTGGTACAAGACGCGGATATCGACGCTGGGAAGCCCATTGGCAATGCCAAAGTTCTCGATCTTTCCCTGCTTCAGCCGCGCGACGCCCTCCGTGTACGAACCAATCCAGATCGATCCGTCGCGGTCCTCAAGTAGCGAGGACGATTCGTCGGTGGCAAGCCCATCCTTCCTGGAAAACGTCTGGATGCGGCCGCCCGCGATCCGGTTGACGCCGCCACCGGCCGTCGACACCCATGCCGCGCCGTCGCGGGCGTGAATCACCGAGCGCACGTTATCGCTTGACAGGCCTTCGGGCTTGCCGAAAACACCGAAGGCACGGTTGCTCAGGCGATTCAGGCCGCCGTTCCAGGTGCCGGCCCAGACACTGCCTTCGTGGTCGACTTGAACGCACCATATCTGGTCTCCCGCCAATCCGCCGGCCGCCGTGATCGACGAAAAGCGCCCCTCGCTCATCCGCGCCAACCCCGCTCCCCAGGTGCCGATCCACAGCGAACCCGCCTTGTCCCGAGCAAGGTAAGTAAGCTGGTCGGTGGGCAGGCCGTCGGCAATGGTGTAGGTCTTGAATTTCCCGTTCTCGACGTGAACGAGCCCCGCCCCGGCGGTGGCCGCCCAGATGCCACCCGCCGGATCGGCAAGCACGTGCCTGACCTCCAGGTGGGGAAATCCATTCGCCGGATTCATGACCTTAAATTGGCCTGCGGCAAAGGCGACCAGGCCGCCTCCCGATGTACCGATCCAGAGGGTGCCGTCATTGTCGAAATCGAGCGAGCGCAGCCGGTTGGTGGGCAGGCCATCCGCCTCCTTGTAGATCCTGGCGACAGCTTTGTGACCGTCCTTGCCTTTTTCCCAGCGCAACAGGCCGTTCTCGCTCGCGGCCCAGACCACGCCATCACGCGCCTGCGCAAACGCCCAGACCCGCCGGCCTTCCATCAACTCACTGCTGAACGCCTGCTCGAAGCGCCCATTGCTATAGCGCGCCGCGCCGCGGCTGTGGCCGATCCAGAGCACGCCTTCCGCATCCTCGAGGAAACCGTAAACGGGCCGCGCGACCAGTTCCTTCACCGGAGAGTTCTCAAATGTAGCAAAGCGAATACCATCGAAGCGCGCGAGGCCGGCTGCCGTCCCCAGCCAAAGGTAGCCGGTCCGGGACTGGTAGATGGTCTGGACGGTATTCTGGGGAAGGCCCTGCTCGGTCTGCCAGCTATCGATCTTGAACTGGGTGATGGACGTCTTGGCGGAATCGACCGTATTGGCGGCTTGCGGATTCGCAGCCTGCGCGTGCACGGGTGAGGCGAACGCAAACACGAGCGCGATGGCGAATGCAGGCCAGATCAGGTTGGCACGGCGCTGCGCGATGGGGTTCATCAACCCGCCCGGTTCATTCACCATGCGCGCGGCGGCATGAGCGGTTTCGATGGAAGCCAGTGAATGTGCCCAACTGCCGAAAATCGTGGGAGGCCGTAGCAGAATATTGCGGGCGTCATGTTTGAAATCGCGGTCGCTTGGTCAAGCTGAAATTTGATACTACCCTACGGCTCGCTTCCGATGCCATGTCCTGAATGGTTCCGCGCGACTTGTCATCATGCTTTTTTCAAACGTTTACAATCTGTGCGGTTGCGGACGGTGCGGGCGGCTTGGTTGACTGCAAACGCGGTTCGCACATCGTGATCGTTCGTTGCCAATTCTTAGGCTTCCTGTCATTCCCCGCGGGTGGGAATCTAATTTTCGGAAGAGTATCCATCCCGCGTGCGTGGCGATGACAGGGTCTTGAGGATTCCGATTTCATCATGAAACTCCGCAATTGGCGGGCGTCTTCGGGCATTTATTGCCTGGAAGGCGCATGGATGCTGGGGTTTTGAATCCATTGCGGGCTATCCCTGATTGTTTACGGGGCCACCCAACCCGCGTCATTCTGTTTCACTCACTAGTGCAATTGCCGGCTGCTGTTTGCCCGCGACCGGGAAAGCGATCAGAGGCGCGCAGGAAACCGCCATGCGGCGTTGCGAATCCTTGCCAGGTATTCAAAACCTGGCCGCGTTTCGCGACTTGCCCGGCGCCTTGCCTGGCGCCTTTCTGAGCGCATTTTCAACAGCACCGGGGTTCATATCCCGGTCAAGACTTAATCCCCGGACTCTGGAATCATTCAGCGAATTTCCAACTCTCGACACTACGGAGAAGCAGTCAATGTGACCGGGCTCGATATTGTGCCCGTCGTATTGGTGAAATTAAGAACGGCCGTACCGGCAATCGTCGCTCCGGAAAGTACGCCGGTGAAATTAATGGCCGGAAAATTACCGCCGGCAAAAGTGAGGCTTGAAGGCGTTCCCGACACGGGAAGCGTGTAATTGAATGGCGCCGAGCCCGCGATACAGAATCCGCCGGTAACCGTATTGGACCAGTTGCCTGTGACGACCGCCGTCCCTTGAACCGTGCCGCTGGTCTGGGACAATGTAACCGTGATACTCCCGCTCAAGGTCACGTCAAAGGTACAGTCATCAAACGTGTTGGCAACGGGGCCCGATCCGCTGAATGGCCCCGCGAAGGGTTGATTGGACGGCGCGAAAGTCGCGATTACCGTCCTTGCCGCCGTCATGGTAACCAGACACGTGCCGGTGCCTGAGCAGGCGCCGGACCAGCCGGCGAACGCCGAACCTGCCGGGGCCGCCGCCGTGAGCGTCACAGCGGCACCGTTCGCGAAGTTGGCTGAACAGGTTGCGCTACAGTTGATGCCGGCCGGAGACGAGGTAACCGTGCCGCTACCGGCACCGGTGATGGTCAAAGACAGCGTTACCGGAGGAAGCAAGGCGAAGGTGGCGGTCACCGCCTTGTTGGCGTTCATGTCGACTTGGCAGGTACCCGTTCCAGCGCACGCGGCAACAGACCAGCCGGTAAATGTCGAGCCACTGGAAGCGGTCGCGGTGAGCATCACTGCGACCGGGGCAATATAGTTCGGGCCCGCCGGATTCGCCGACACCGATCCCGATCCGGTACCGCTCGTGCCAATTGCGAGGGTAAACGATGGTGGCGTTGTGTCTGCACCCAGGCGCGCCAGGACCGCCTGAATAAATGCCCAGGTCGTGTAG
>JBDTSU010000290.1:0-4748 GCA_039930965.1 Betaproteobacteria bacterium | reverse complement strand
CACTCTTGGCAACGGTCATCTCCGTGAAATCCAATTTGTACTTCGTATGACGCTGTGCCTGCGCGCTCGATAATGGGCCGCTGGCCGGCGCTTTTCCGTCCTCTTCCCGTGGCATGGCTCGCCATGCCGTGGTCAGTCGAACGAAAAATCGCTCGCCCATCGACCCACTCTCGAACGCGCCCCCACGAAATATGCAGGCTAGCAACGCTGAAAGAGGTAGATGCCCTCCGCATCGCGGGTGCGTATCGCACGTCCCGCGCGCCAGAGGTAATGCAGATGGGCGATGGCTTCTCCGATCGCAAATACCAGTTGATGATCGTTCAGCGGCCGGCGAAACAGCACGGGGAGGACCTCGGCGGCGCACTTCGGGGTATCGAGCACGGCCTCCAGTTCCGCCAGGCGCTTGGCGTGGTGCGATCGCAATTCCGCGATGCGGTCATGCAGGCCGCTGAATACACGGTCATGCGACGGCAGCACCAGGGTATTTCCAGGCAGCGCCTCGAATTTACCCATGCCGTCCAGGAAAAGTTTCAGCGGATTCGCCTCGGGCTGGTTTCCCCATACGCCGACATTGGTGGTGATGCGCGGCAGAACCTGGTCGCCGGAAATGAGGATGTTTTCGCCTGCCGCAAATAGCGTCGCATGCTCGGGGGCATGGCCGAACGCGGTAATGATGCGCCAGTCGCGCGTGCCGATGCGAATGACGTCTCCCTCCATGAGGCGGTGATATTGTTTCGGCACTGTCGGCACGCCGCGCTTGTAGGCACCGGAACGCGCCTTTTGCGCATCCGCAAAATCCGGGCGCGCCCTGGCGAGCCCATGGGTCAGGAACAGCCGCGCGGAATTTTCGCGATCGAAACCGGCGACATCCTCGGCGGCGGCGTGCGCGGAAAGGTATTCAGCAGCCGTCATCCAGACCGGTGCACCGGTATGTTCATGCAGCCAGGCCGCGCAGCCGACATGATCGGGATGGTAATGCGTGACGATGATGCGCTTGACCGGTTTGCCCTGCATGATTTCGCGGAAATGCCGCTCCCATAGCGCGTGCGTTTCCGCCACGCCGTAACCGGTGTCGACAATCGTCCAGCCCGGTCCCGCTTCATCGTCGTCCTCGAGCAGCCACAGGTTGATGTGGTCGAGCGCGAAAGGCAAGGGCATGCGGATCCAGAAGATGCCCTCGGCTACACGGATCGATTCGCCTGCGGCGGGCGGGGTTTCGTGGGGGTAAGTTATCATCGGCTAGGAGTGGAATGCGCAGCGCGGCGCACGTGATTAGCGAGTGGAATGGCGATGCACCTCAAGTTCAACAGTGCATCAAGGATATCTGCAAAATTGGCGATCGCCGGCAAGGAATGAGTTAAGTCCGTCGTCCGAGCGGAGCCTGCGGGGTAGACTCCGCGGGGACGACAAAGTTGGAGAGTTCGCGATGAATGGCCCGAAGTGCACGCGGATGAAAGTCGGCATTACTTCGTCTTGAACGTGAACACCCCATCCCAGTTTGCGCCGGGAGGCGCGATGCGCAAATTGGTCACGCGCTCGATGTATACCTGGTAGACCTTGCGGTGCGGGTCCGCATGCGCGAGCTTGACCAGCGCCGTTTCCGCGTCATCCCAGTTTTGCTGGCGATATTTGTCGAGCGCGCGATGAAAGCGGTCGATCTCGTCGAGCACTTGATCGGCGATTTCACCTTTCTTCCCCACCGGCTCGTAGATCGAAATCGGTTCGAGCTTGCCCTTTACCCGTACCCGGTCGAGTTCGCGATAAATCACACCCGGCACGGTGCTGACGATATTTTCGGACACCAGGATACCGACGCCGTATTCCTTGGTGAGGCCTTCAAGTCGTGAAGCCAGGTTCACCGCGTCGCCCATCACGGTGTACGCGCGGCGGAAAGTCGATCCCATGTCGCCGACGTTCATCATTCCGCAATTGAGGCCGACGCCAATCTCGAGTTTTGGCCAGCCGCGCTTGATGAAATCCGGTGCAATGGCCTTGATCTGGCGTTGCATCTCCAGCGCCGAGTTCAAGGCGTGCTCCGCGTGCTTTTCATCCCGCAGCGGCGCGCCCCAGAACGCCATGATGGCGTCACCGATGTATTTGTCGATGGTGCCGCGGTCGGTCTGGATGGTCTTGGTCATTTCCGTCAGGTAGGCATTCATCATCGCCGTCAGCTCCGTCGGCGCGAGGCCCTCGGAGATCGAAGTGAAGTTGCGCACATCGGAAAACAGCACCGTCATCTCGCGGCTTTCGCCTTTGGTCGTGTAGGTGCCCGGGTCCTTGGCCATTTCCTCGACCAGTTCCTTCGGCACGTAGGTGCCGAAAATGCCGGTGATCTGGCGCTTGGAACGGGCCTCGATGAAGAAGCCGTAGGTCATGTTCAGCAAGTACAGGAGCCCGATCATCAGCAACGGCATGGCCAGTGGCAGGACGTAGCCGACCGACCACCAGTACATATCGAACGCAGAATAGGCCAAGGCAGTCGCAATGGCCGTGACGGTGGCCCAGATCGGATTCAGCTTGACCAGCGCCAGGGCAAGCGGAATCCCCAGCAGCAGGATCGTATACGCATGGATCGCCAGCTCGAACTGGGGTTTCTGTTTCATATTGTTGTCGAGGTAGCCCGACACCATGTTTGCGTGGGTCTCGACGCCGGGGTAAACCTCATTGACCGGCGTGTTGCGCAAGTCGTACAAACCGGCCGCGGACGTTCCGACGAAGGCGATCTTGCCTTCAAGCTCGCCGGGTGTGAGCCGGCCACGGATGACATCGGTTGCCGAAATGTAGCGAAACATCGGGTTGCGGCCACGGTACGGAATATACGCAGCACCGTCGCTGTCGAGCGGGATAATTGTGTCACGCACTTTCAGGTGCTTGATTTTCGGCAGCCGGTCGCCTTCATCGCCACGCAACGTAATCCTGACCGGTTCGTTATCCAGAAATGTGCGATAGGTCGCGAGCGACAATGACTCGTAATAGCCGTCCTTGAACCGCATGAACATCGGAATGCGCCGGAGCACGCCGTCCAGATCCACGCGTGGCTGAATATGCCCGGTCGCCGCAGCCGCATCCTGAAAGATCTTCAGGTTTCCGCTATAGCCGATGATCTCATCGGATACCACGGGGCTCTTGAATGCGCTGGACAGGAAGGTTGGCGTCGGCAGCACCCCCAATTCGAGCTTCTCAAGTCCGGTGCGCTCATTGCTGCCGGCGAAAGCGAGTACCACGGGATACTTCTTGATGGTCTCCGCGAACTGCGCGTCGTAATCAAGCGTGGGGCGCAATTCCTTCAGCCTTTCCTGAAATTCAGCGCTCGACTTGAAGACGGTATTGCCCATCGTCTCGAGTTTGTCGAGGCCCGAACTCGAGTCGGGCTCCGAAAAGAAGACGTCGAAGGCGACGACCTTCAGCTTGTAAACATCGAACAGCTGCTTCAGCATCAATACCCATCGGTCCCGCGACAATGGCCAGCGGCCCTCGGCGGCCAGTGTTCTTTCGTCGACGTCGATAATTACAATGCGCGGATCAATTTTCTCCGGCATCGTTGCCCTGAGGCGGATGTCGTAGGCCTGTTCCTCCAATCGTTGCAGGAAGGAAATCGAGCTCCGGGCGCGATCCTGGTAGCTGTAGTCAATGACGTAATAGGCGATGAACAGGGCGACAACACCCAGCCCAAGGCTGGCGCGAATGATCGCGTTGATCGAGGAAAAATACCGGGTCCAGAGCGCGCTGAGCTTATTCATGGACGGTCACGGTATCGTGATAGCAGGGCAGGGCATTTGCGCAAATGGCACCGCGCAAGCTTATTGTGTCCGGATTCTTCAGCATCAACCGTGCCTCCCAGCTCGACTGCGGTTTATCGTGTGAATGTCCATGTTTCGTGTGACGCAGTTTACTCCAAAGCCGTCGCCAGCTGATTGGACCTACCCTGTTCAGGGGAGGCCTCGACACATCTGGCGCGAAGTCAAACACTAGCACTGTAGCGGACTCCAGGCGTGTAATGGCCGGAACGGCGCACGGGTGCTTGCGTTTGCCCCGGTTGTGCTATGAAGAAATCAGCTGTGGTGGACATGTTGGCGTGTACCGGCATTCATGCTGTCGTGATACCATCGCCGTGAATCCAACGCGGTCAGTTTGTCGTACACAGCTCATCCAACATTGAGGAGTAAGCATGAAGTACTCAGAAGAAGCCGACGATCCGAGGCGCAGGCTGCTGATTCAGGCCTTGTCCGCCGGTCTGTTTTCGATGGGCGTACCGGGCGCCAATGCACAGGTGTTCAATATCTTCGGCAGCAAGCCCGCGCGAATGCCGGCCGGCCAGTCCATCTATCGCATCTCCGGCAGCGCCACCGTCAACGACAAGCCCGCGACACTGCAGACCAAGGTCGTTCCCGGCGATACCGTCAAGACTGCCAAGGACAGCGAACTGGTTTTTGTGGTCAATACCAATGCAATGATCCTGCGTGGCGGCAGCAACGTGATCATCGAAGCCGAGAAGAAAGAGGAGTCGCTGATTATCTCGGGACTGCGCATGCTGTCCGGCGCACTGCTGTCGGTATCGCGCAACACGCCGATGCGGGTGCGGAGCCCAACGGCGACCGTGGGTATTCGCGGTACCGGTTTCTACATGGAAGCCGAGGAAGACCAGACCTATTTCTGTACAGATAAATGGCAGCACCATTGAACAATATCCGCCACCTACCTTATAAACAACGACAAAAGCCGCTATTGATAAGAAAAAAAGTATCCAA
>JBDTSU010000289.1:0-4755 GCA_039930965.1 Betaproteobacteria bacterium | reverse complement strand
TGCCCAAGGCAAAGGCGCTGCTGGACATGTACGGCTACCTCGACCGCGACGGCGACGGCTATCGCGAACTCCCCGATGGCAAGCCGCTGTCCATCGAACAGGCCACGCAACCGGACCAGTTGTCGCGCCAGATCAGCGAACTGTGGAAGAAAAACATGGACGCGCTGGGCGTGCGCATGAATTTCAAGATCGCCAAATGGCCGGACAACCTGAAAGCCGCTTACCTTGCTCAATTGCAGATGTGGCAGCTCGGCGATTCGGCGGTGATTCCGGATGCCGATACCTGGCTCAATCAATATTACGGGCCCAATGAGGGCAACAAGGGCAACATGCCGCGCTTCAAGCGCCCCGAGTACGATCTCCTGTACGAGCAATACCGGATCACCCCGCACGGCGCCGAACGCGATGCACTGGCCCGGGAAATGGTGCGCATCATCATGACTTACGCGCCGGTGAAGGTGAACGTGCACCGCATCTACACCGACATGTGGCACCCGTGGGTGCTGAACTACCGTCGCCACGCGATGCTGCGCTCCACCTGGAAGTTCATGGACATCGATGTCGCGCGGCAACAGACGGCGTTGGCCGGCAAATGAAGGCCTTCCTGCGCATGGGGTTCGCATGCTGGGCTGCGATGGCGGTCCTGTCGCATTCGCCGGCCATCGCGGCGGGGCTGGACTCGCCCAAGACCCTGCGCACGGCATTCCTGATCGCCGAGACCACCTTTGACCCGGTGATCGTGTCCGACCTCTACTCAAACACCATCAACGAAGCGATATTCGATTCGCTGCTGACCTACGATTTCCTGGCGCGGCCGGTGAAACTGGTGCCAAACACGGCAGCGGCGCTGCCGGAGGTCTCCGAGCAGGGCAGGGTCTATACGTTCCGGCTGGCGCCCGGCATATATTTCGCCGACGATGCGGCGTTCGCCGGCAATAAACGCGAACTGACATCCCACGATTACGCCTATACGCTGCGGCGATTGCTGGACCCGAAGAACCGCTCACCCTGGCTCTGGTACGTTGAAGGAAAGATCATCGGCGGCGACGAGGCCGTGGCGGCGGCCAAAAAGAGTGGCAAGTTCGATTACGACCAGCCGATCGCCGGCATCGAGACGCCGGACAAGTACACGCTGCGGTTGCGGCTGAAGGAAACAGACTACAACTTCATCTACATTTTCGCGACCGTGCAGACGGCCGCCATGGCGCGCGAAGTCGTCGAAAAATACCAGCCCGATGCCGGTGCTCACCCCGTGGGGAGCGGGCCGTTCCGCGTCGCCGAATGGAAGCGCTCGCACAAGATCGTGCTGGAAGCGAATCCTGCATTTCGCGAAGTGTTTTATGACGCCGATCCCGGTTCGGATCCCGCCATGCAGGCAGTTCAAGCGCGCATGAAGGGCCGCAAACTGCCGCTGGTGCAGCGCGTCGAGGTGACCATCGTCGAAGAATCCCAGCCGCGCTGGCTCGCGTTCCTGAACGGCGAGACCGATTACTCGAATACGCCGCTGGAGTTTGTGGGCAGCGCGTTTCCGGGCGGGAAACTGGCGCCAAACCTGTTGAAGCAGGGCATGCTGGGGCAACGGCATGTCGAACCAGACCTGGTCTACACGTTCTTCAATCTTGACCATCCGGTGGTCGGTGGCATCACGCCCGAAAAAATCGCCCTGCGCCGGGCCATTGCCCTGGCTTACAACTACCACGAAGATATCAACGTGATCCGCAACGGCGGCGCGATCAAGGCGGAATCGCCGGTCCCGCCGGGCGTGCAGGGCTACGACCCGGCGTTCAAGACCCCGCAGGTGAGCTACGATCCGCCGCGCGCCCGCGCGCTGCTCGATATGTACGGCTATGTCGATCGCGATGGCGACGGCTTTCGCGAATCGCCCGACGGCAAACCGCTGGTCATTGAGCTCGCCTCGGAACCCGATTCCACCTCCAAGCAATTTCAGGAACTATGGAAGAAGAACCTCGATGCCATTGGCATCCGGCTCGCCTTCAATGTCGCCAAATGGCCGGACCTCAACAAGCAGGCCAAGGCGGGAAAGCTGCAAATGTGGCAACTGTCGTGGGGCGCGGACTATCCCGACGCCGAGAATTTCCTGCAGAACCTGTACGGGCCCAATACCGAGAGCGGCACCAACTACGCACATTTCAAGAACGCCCAGTTCGATGCCCTGTATGACCGGGCCAAGAAGATGCCGTCGTCGCCGGAACGCACGGCGATCTACAACGAGATGAACAAGCTGGTGGCCGTCTACACCCCGTGGATACCGACGACCCATCGCCTGCGCAGCGAAGTCTCGCAACCCTGGCTGGTCGGCTATTTCCGTCATCCGATCATCAACGCGCCGTGGCTATACCTGGACATCGACGAAACGAAGCGGCCGCGCAAATGACAAAGCTGAATTTCCATGTTGGTGCAGATTCGATGACTGGTTCCGGCTCCTGTCCAGTGATCACGCTACTCTTTCCTTGTGGCTCCTTCCCCCGTGAACACGGGGGAAGGCTGGGATGGGGGCGTGCGGTTTCATGCGGCATTGCCCCCATCCCAACCTTCCCTTGCAGGGCGCACATTTCGCTGCATCGGAATGTCGTTCGGCAAGCGCGGCGCATGCGCCGCGAAAACCTTGCCTCACCCCGTTGCCGGGGGAAGCAGCCAGGACGACAAGCCAGGTCCAGCACTGGCGCGCCGTTTCAGGCATTTTGCCGCCAGAGGCCGCACCAGTGCTTGAGTTTGCCACTTTGTTGGCATGATTCCGCTTCGGTAGGGAGCTATCCGCCGCGTATAATCGCGCATCATTTTTCCAGGGATATGGCGTGATGGCGGGTCGGATGAATCGGCTGTTGGCGGGCGCCATCGCGCTGGTGTTGTTGGCGGTGCAAGCCGCGGCCGCCGCCACCAACACCGAGGCGCCGGCATCGGAAAAAAAGACCCTTCGCTACGCCTTCCGTACCGCCGAGACCGGCTTCGATCCCATGAAGGTCTACGACCGCTATTCGGTCGGCATCCTCGAGGATATTTTCGATTCGCTGTTGACCTATGATTGGCTGGCGCGGCCCGTGAAGCTGGTGCCGCAGGTCGTCGAGGCAGTGCCCGAACCCGAGGAGAACGGCACCCGTTACACGTTCCGCCTCAGGCGCGGCATCTATTTCGCCGATGATCCGGCATTCAACGGCCAGCGCCGCGAACTGGTGGCGAAGGATATCGAGTATGGTATTCGACGCTTTCGCGACCCCACCAACCGATCGCCGTATGAGTGGCTATTTGAAAACAAGATTGTCGGCCTCGATGAGCTGGCGGAGAAAGCCAGGAAATCCGGCACGTTAGACTACGACACACCAGTCGAAGGCCTGAAGATACTCGACAAGTACACCATCCAGTTCCGGCTCAAGTCGCCCGACTACAACTTCCTTTACTTCATGGCGATGCCGAATGTGGTGCCGGTGGCGCGCGAAGTTATCGAGATGTACAAAGACGATACGATGGGCCATCCGGTCGGCACGGGAGCTTACCTCCTCAAGGAATGGACACGCCGCTCGAAGATCGTGCTGGAGCGCAATCCCGGCTACCGCGGCCACGTGCTGTCAACGGAATTCGCCGATCCCAATGACCCGTGGGACCGCGCGGCCATCAAGGCGCTCGGCGGCAAGAAGCTGCCGCTTATCGATCGCGTCGAAATCTATCCGATCGAACAGGAACAGCCGCGCTACCTGGCATTCGTCAACCTCGAGCACGACCTGCTCGAAGAAACGCCATTCGAGTTCATCGAACAGATCCTGCCCAACGGCAAACTCGCGCCCAACATGATCAAGCGTGGCGCCAGCGTGTTTCGCGAGGAACAGCTGGAAGTGACCTACGACCTGTTCAACATGAACGATCCGCTGATCGGCGGTTTTGCCCCGGAGAAGATCGCGCTGCGCCGCGCGCTGGTGCTGGCCCATGACCGCGCGCAGGAAATCGATATCATCCGCCGCAAACAGGCGATTCCCGCGCAGTCGCTGACGCCGCCGGGCGTGGTTGGCTACGATCCCGCGTTCCAGTCCGGCAATTTCCTGGACTACAACCTCCCCAAGGCCAAGGCCCTGCTGGACATGTACGGCTACATCGATCGGGACGGTGACGGCATCCGCGAAACACCGGCCGGCAAGCCGCTGATCCTCACCTACAAGTACAACTCGGGCTCGCAAGACCAGCGCCAGCTCGCCGAGCTGTGGGCGAAATCGCTGGCGGACGTCGGTATCAAGGTCGAGACCGCGGAAGCGCAGTTCGCCGATCTGCTGAAAGACAAACGCGTCGGCAAGTACCAGATGGCGAGCGCGGCATGGGTTGCCGACTACCCGGATGCGCAGAATTTCCTGCAGTTGTTCTATGGCCCCAATATCGACCAGTCCAACGACGCGCGCTTCAAGCTCCCCGAGTACGACCGCCTCTACGACAAGGCCATGACCCTGCCCGACAGCCCAGCGCGCAACCAGTTGTACCGTGAAATGTCCCGCGTGCTGCTAAGCTACGCTCCGAGCCGCCTCGGCGTGCACCGGATTTTCAATCATTTCCTTTACCCCTGGGTGAAGGGCTACAAGAAGCACCCGATCCTGTTCACCAGTTTCAAGTACCTGGACGTTGATGTGGCGGCACAGAAGGCGGCCACGCAGTAGGAAATTCGCATGACCAAGTATTCTGTCATCCCCGCGAACGCGGGGATCGTGCGCCCGTGATGGCGTCAAATCAGCACGGTGGAAGTCCGTGTCGGAGGGT
>JBDTSU010000288.1:0-4773 GCA_039930965.1 Betaproteobacteria bacterium | reverse complement strand
ATCTACAAGCAGGCCGGCGCCGTCCACGGATGCGCGCTCGCCACCAATACCAACGGCGCGAGCGAGATCCTCTATTTCGTCGAGGACGTCGGCCGCCACAACGCCGTCGATGCGATCGCCGGCCGGATGTGGCTCGACGGCGTCGACGGCGGCGACAAGATTTTCTATACCACCGGACGCCTCACTAGCGAAATGGTCATCAAGGCCGCGCAGATGGGCATTCCTTTCCTGGTTTCGCGCTCCGGGCTCACCCAGATGGGTTACGAGATCGCGCAAAAGACCGGTATCACCATGATCGGCCGCGCGGTAAACAGGCACTACCTGCTGTTTACGGGCGCACAACGATTGGCCAGATCCACGGAAACGGCCCATGCCTGAATCTGCCATCGCCCGCTGCCACTGCGGAAGCGTTGAAATGGTGGCGACGTTTCCGTCGCGCTTCGTCGCGCACTGCTATTGCCAGAGCTGCCGGACGACCCACGCCGCCGGATCGGTCACGTGGATCGGATTCAAGCGCGATCAGGTGGCGATCACCCGCGGCGACGAATTCATCAACAACTATGAATCTTCACCGAACACGTGGCGCAAGTTCTGCACGCGCTGCGGCACACGCCTCGCGTTTGAGTCCCGCCGCGAGGCCAATTGGGCGGATGAATTCCATATCCCGCTGGCGCTGTTCGTCACGCCGGTGGACCGCCAGCCGCACGTCAACTCGTTTGCCGACGAGCGCCCGGCGTGGGCGCTCTATCACGAGTTCTGATTGGACAAGATCACTGGCCTCATCCTCGCCGGCGGCCGCGGCTCGCGCATGGGCAGCGTCGACAAGGGCCTGCAACCGTTCCGCGGAAAGCCGATGATCGCGCATGTGCTGGAGCGTTTCGCGCCGCAGGTCAGTGAGGTGCTGATCAACGCCAATCGCAGTCTTGAGGAATACGGCTCATTCGGCCATCGCGTCGTCGCCGATGCCATCGACGGCTTTGCCGGCCCGCTGGCGGGCCTGCATATCGGCATGACGCACGCGAGTCATCCGCTCGTCGCCAGCGTGCCCTGCGATTCGCCGTTCTTGCCCCGCGACCTGATCGCACGACTGTCGGCCGCCCTGACGGGCGAGAACGCCGACCTGGCGGTCGCGCGCACGTTCGATCAGCCGCACCCCGTGTTCTGCCTCACCCGGACCCGCCTGGCTCCGCACCTGCAGGCATTTCTCGACAGCGGCCAGCGCAAGATCGATAAATGGTATGCCACGCTTCAGGTAGTCGAGGTCCGGTTCGATGAAGAGGAGGCGGCGTTTTCCAATATCAACACCGTCGACGAATTGAAAACCCTTGAACAGTCGCCGCCGCGCGGCTAGTGTCGCGACTTACCAATACCGCGAACAACACCATGGCGGGAAAGCGCAATGTCCGCAAACTGCCGCTGCGCCCGCCGCTGCCGCGCCGGGCCATCGTCTGGTTTCCACCCTTCCCGATCGATTCGCCGATCGAGCCGTTCCGCCGGCGTTTCGATCCGGTCGCGGATTGCCTGCCCGCGCACGTCACGCTGGTGTTTCCGTTTCCCACCAACCTCACCGTTCTCCAGCTCGCGTCTCACATCCGCCGCATCGTCGGCAACTGGCCTTCGCTGCCGGTCAGTTTTCGCGACGTCGAGGGCATCCTCGACGAGTTCGTCTTCCTGATGGTGCGCGATCGTGCCGACGCCATCGTCGCCCTTCACGACAAGCTTTATCGCGGCATTCTCAAGGCCTACCTGCGCGACGATATTCCCTATCTCCCCCATGTCACCATCGGCCGTGTCACCGCGAATCCGTCGCGGGCCGGGTTCGATGCGATGCACACGATTGCCCAACAGGAAATACGAGGTGAATGGCGCTGCGTGTTGCGGGAACTGGCGATTGTCACGCTCAATCCTGACGGTACAATCACGATAGACGCCACCATCCCCCTCAATTTCGCCTAGGCCGCCGCATGTACAAACCGCTCACGATTACCGAAGCTTCCTGCGCCGACGACTACGATCCGAATTCCATGCCGGTGGCGAAGGCGCGCGAATTCATCCATGCGTTCCTGTCGCCGGTAACCGGCGTGGCGCGCGTGCCGCTCCGCGATGCACTGGGCCGGGTACTGGCCGAGGACATCATGTCGCCCGTCAACGTGCCCGCGCACATCAATTCCGCGATGGACGGCTGGGCACTCCGCCACGCCGATCTCGCGGCGGATCCCGCGGCCGCCCTGAGTGAGGTCGGTTCGAGCTTTGCCGGCGTCCCTTTTGGCAAACCGGTCGGCAAAGGTGAATGTGTGCGCATCTTCACCGGCGGCGTGGTACCCAACGGGTGCGATGCCGTGGTCATGCAGGAAAAGGCGACGGCAAACGGCAAGTCGATTGTCTTTAGCCCCGGCGTGAAACACGGGCAGAACGTGCGTTATGCCGGCGAGGACCTGAAGGCCGGCGCGGTGGCGCTGGCAAAGGGCCGCGCGCTGCGGCCAGCGGAACTCGGGCTGCTGGCCTCGCTGGGCATTGGCGAAGTCGGCGTGTACCGGCCGTTGCGCGTGGTGTTCTTTTCCACCGGCGATGAACTGGTATCGATCGGCAGTCCGCTTGCCGAAGGCCAGATCTACGACAGCAACCGCTATACCCTGCACGGCATGCTGACGCGCATGGGTTGCGACATCATCGACATGGGTGTGATTCGCGATGACCCCGCCCTGCTGGAAAAAGCCTTTCTCGACGCCAGCGCCATCGGCGATGTGGTCATCACGTCGGGCGGTGTCTCGGTGGGCGAAGCGGATTTCGTCAAGTCCCTGCTCGCCAAACTGGGTGAAGTGGTGTTCTGGAAGATCGCCATGAAACCGGGCCGGCCGCTCGCGTACGGCAAGATCGCCTGCAACGGAAATTCCGCACATTTCTTCGGCCTGCCGGGCAATCCGGTGTCGGTAATGGTGACGTTCTACCAGTTCGTCCGCGAGGCCCTGCTGACCTTGCAGGGCGTCAGTCCACTGCCTGCGCAGCCGCTGCTGAAAGCGATTTGCACGTCGCCAATCCGCAAGGCGCCAGGCCGCACCGAGTATCAGCGCGGCGTGCTGTATCTGGAAGACGGTGTATTCAAGGTTCGCACCACCGGCGAGCAGGGTTCGGGTATCCTGAAATCGATGTCGGACGCCAATTGCTTCATCATGCTGCACGACCATGTCGGTAACGTGGATGCCGGCGCAAGCGTCGACGTGCAGATTCTGGAAGGCGTGATTTAGTGGGCCGTGCCGGTTGTCGGGCCTGTATTCGCCGGCATGTTGAAGCCGGCGACGCGACTGCGGATTGACGTGATGGAAACCTCGCGACGCAAGTTCATCGAAATCTGCATGGCAGGCGCCGCCGGAACCGCCGCGTGCGCGACCGTCGCCACCCACGCACAGGGTGCCTCGTCCGCCGCAGCCACCGGAAGATCCCCGGTGCCGTTGACGGCGCGCCGATACGAACGCGTGAAACTGGTCGACGCCGACGGCAAGGCCGTCAAGGCCGGTTCGCTGAAGGCCAATTTCAACTATGTTTTCAATTATCCGTATGCCTCGACGCCTTGCTTTCTGTTGAATCTCGACCGGCCGGTGGCAGACAAAGTTGGGCTGAAGACCGAAGCCGGCCATCCTTACGAATGGCCGGGCGGTGTAGGCGCCCGAAATTCGATCGTGGCCTATTCGGCGATCTGCGCGCACAAGCTGGTCTATCCGACCCGGCAGGTGAGCTTCATCGGCTTTCGCGCCAGTCCCAGCCCGACGAATTCGCACGGCAAGGTCATTACCTGTTGCGCCGACAAGAGTGTGTATGACCCCTTTGCCGGCGCCAGGGTTGTCAGCGGCCCGGCCCCGCAACCGCTTGCCGCCATCCTGCTTGAACACGACGCGAAGACCGATGAGTTGTTCGCGGTCGGCACTTTCGGCGGCGAAAAATTCAACGAGTTCTTCGTGAAATACGATTTCAAGCTGTCGATGGAAATGGGGGACCGGGCAAAAGCGACGGTGAGCGGGTCGACAAGACTGCTGGATTTGGCCAACTACTCGACACAGACCGCGCAGTGCTAGTTGTCCGTCATTACGCGGCAAGGTCCGTCATTTGCGCGGTCATTGACCGGCACCAATGATTCCCTGGCTCGATAACCCTGTCGCTTTCCCGGATACCGAGGCCGCGCTCACCGCGCCCAATGGCCTGCTCTGCGCGGGCGGCAATCTTGAACCCGACACGATCGTGACGGCCTACCGGCGCGGCATTTTTCCCTGGTTTTCCGACGACCAGCCGATCCTTTGGTGGAGTCCGGAGCCGCGCATGGTCCTGTTACCGGACGAATTCAAGATATCGAAATCGCTGGCCAAGACCGTGAAATCGCGAAAATTCGATATCCGCTTCGATACCGCCTTTGCGCAAGTCATCGCTCTGTGCGCCGCGCCACGCGAGCCCGGCGGTGGAACCTGGATCGTGCCGGAAATGCAGGCGGCATATCTTCGCCTGCATCAACTGGGCATCGCGCATTCGGTCGAAAGCTGGCTGCCTGGCGAGGATGGCGGAAAATTGATCGGCGGGCTTTACGGCATTGCCCTCGGCCGCGTGTTCTTTGGTGAATCCATGTTCACGCGTTCGACCGATGCCTCGAAGGTGGCGCTGGTCGCGCTGCTCGACAAGTTGCGCCGCGACGGCTTCGAATTGATCGACTGCCAGCAACAGACGCGCCACCTGGCCAGTTTTGGCGCCAGGCCATACTTCACAAAATTTGTTTTTTGACCCCGCCGG
>JBDTSU010000287.1:0-4782 GCA_039930965.1 Betaproteobacteria bacterium | reverse complement strand
CCATCCATGGATTCATTTTTTCCTCTTCGGTTCCCGGCAGGAAGCCGATATCTTCACCGACCGGCACGGTCACGCGGGTGATGATGATTTCCGAGTAAACCTTGAACTCGAGCGTCTGCATGAGGGCCGATGCGAGCGTGAGCAGCGTCTTGCCGGTGCCGGCCTGCCCGAGCAGCGTGACGAAATCGACTTCCGGATCCATCAGCACGTTGAGCGCAAAATTTTGCTCGCGGTTGCGCGCGACGATGCCCCAGATGTTGTTTTTCTGGTGGGTATAGTCCTTGAGCGTCTTGAGGACGGCGGTCTTGCCTTCCTGCGCCGTCACCAGCGCGTAGAACGGCTTGTCGTCATCCTGGTAGACGAATTCGTTCAAGCTCAGCGACGAGACCAACGGGCCCTTGATGCGATACAGGGTGCGGCCGTGCTCCTGCCAGGATTCGATGTCCTTGCCGTGCTTGTCCCAGAAATCCCGCGGCAGTTCGCGCATGCCGGTGAACAGGAGGTCGGTATCCTCGAGCACCTTGTCGTTGAAATAGTCTTCGGCGGCGACACCGATGGCACGCGCCTTGATGCGCATGTTGATGTCTTTCGACACCAGCACCACGTTGCGCTTGTGATTGTGATGCTGCAGATCGAGCGCGACGGCGAGGATCTGGTTGTCGGCCTTGCCGCTGTCCGGCAGCGCGGACGGGAAATCGAGCGTCACGGGGCGGGTCTGCAGCAGCAGCTTGCCGCTGGCTTCCTTGGTGCCGAAGCCGGCCAGCGGGACGCCGTTTTCGATATCGCTCTCGGTGCTGGAAACGATGTCGTCGAGGAAGCGGCTCGCCTGGCGGGCATTGCGCGCGACCTCGGTCATGCCCTTCTTGTTATTGTCCAATTCCTCCAGCGTGATCATGGGCAGATACACGTCATGCTCTTCGAACCGGAACAGCGAGGTCGGATCGTGCATCAGTACATTGGTATCGAGCACAAACAGTTTGGTGCTCGTCTTGGCGGCGGAGGTTTTGATATTTGCGGGTCTGGGAGCCAAGTGGTTTCCTCTCGTTCGTCGGTCAAGCGAACAGGATGGCAGGAGTCGTCGCGAGCGGCCACAGTTCGGTGCGAGGAGCGCACACGTGCACAAAGATAACATCATGCACGGCGAGCACCGCAGCGCCGAAATGTGGCCGCGCAGCAGATTCATGCCATCCTGAAAAGTGAAAAACCCTCTTGCGGCGGTTTGCCTCAAGAGGGTTCATCGGGAAAAATGGACTCAATTCGGTGTTGTGCCTTGCTGTGAATCGATTATGACATGGATTTTGCGGCGTTCAATACTTCCTGGGCATGGCCGTCCACCTTGACGCCGCGCCACTCTTTCGTGATCTCGCCGTTGCGGCCGACGATGAAGGTCGAGCGTTCGATCCCCATCATTTTCCGGCCGTACATGTTCTTTTCCTTGATGACGTCGAACAGCTTGCACATTGTCTCGTCGCTGTCGGACAGCAGGTCGAACGGGAAACTCATCTTGGCCTTGAATTTCTCGTGGCTCGCGACCGAATCGCGCGATACGCCGAACACCATGTAGCCGGCCTTGGCGAATTCCTTGTGCAGGTCGCGGAACTGCGCGCCTTCGATGGTGCAGCCGGGCGTATCGTCCTTCGGATAGAAATAGACGACGTAGGGATGGCCCTTGAATGCGGCGCTGGCAAAGCGCTGGTTGCCGGTGGCGGCCACTTCAAAATCGGGGATGGTATTTCCGGACATGGTTATCGACTCCTGAATCGCTCGGGTTGGGGAAACTGCAGCCAGTGCACAGATTACGCGGCCTCCGCCTGCGCCGGCAAGAAGGCCTTGCCCTGCAGCAGCAGGTGACCGCTTCGGCCGGGTATTGTGCCGGAGATGGCCTCATGGTACGGCAGGTGCGCGCGGTCGAGGTTTCGATAGACGGTTTCGGTGGAGACCAGTTCATAGCCCTGGTCTTTCCATCCCGACAGCAACCGGTCGAAGACCGCCAGCAGGCGCATGCCTTCCAGTTCGGCGTGCAGGGTGAACACATGCGCCGCCATCGGGCTCTGCGCGGCCGAAATGCGCGGGGCCGACGCGGTGAGCCGCAGCAAGGGCTCGTGAACATTCGCCTCGCTGCAGGCGTCGATGCCGATCAATTCGTCCAGTGTCGGCAGGGTGGTCGGAATCTGCGGGCAGTCGATAATTTCAGCATTGACCACCGGAAAATGCGGCGTCGCCTCGCCCGGCAAGGCGCGGCCGTCGCTGCAATAGTCAAAGCCCATTTCCTGGGTGAGGCGCAGCGCGTGCCGCGACATCTGCCAGCCGGCGGCGCCGTGGGTGCGCGCGGGAGACGTGAAAATTTCGGTAAAGCGGTCTTGCGCCTGTTGCATCTGTCGGCGTGTCCAGGCGGCATCGGCGCCGGCGACGCCATCCTGCCACTTGACGTGGTCCCAGGTATGGATGCCGACCTCGAAGCCTTCGTCGCGGGTGCGGCGAAGGATATCGCCACAGCGCATGCCGATGTCCGGTCCCGGCAACAGGGTGCCATACAGCAGCGTCGGAAAGCCGTAGTGCGACACCACCGAGGTGCGCCGGACCTTGCCGAGAAAGCCCTTGCGGAACACTCGCTTGATGGCGCGACCGGTGTGATCGGGGCCGAGACTGAACAGGAAGGTGGCGCCGGCCTGGTGTTTCTTGAGCATGGCGATCAACGCCGGAACGCCAAGCCGGGTCCCTTTGAGTGTATCGACATCAATTTTGAGCGCGAGGTACTTTTTCATGTTGCTTTTTTAGAGTTATCGGCATTATGCCAGCCACCGTGCCATGCGACGAAAGCCGGAGGATCGGCCGCTTGCCCGTCCGGCGATTCAAATGCCTGCATGTTTCCGGCCGGCTCGGCGGCGCCGTTTTGGTTCGACGTAAAATTGGCGCGATGGACCTCAATGAAACCCAACAGCCCCGCGCGCCCTACGACATCGTGGGCGGCGAACCCGCCGTCCGCAAGCTGGTCGCGCGCTTCTACGACTTGATGGACACGGACCCGGACTATTTCGGCATCCGCAAATTGCACCCGGCGACGCTCGACGGATCGCGCGAAAAACTGTTCAAGTTCCTGATGGGATGGCTGGGCGGGCCGCCGCTATACGAGCAGGAATTCGGGCACCCGCGGCTGCGCGCGCGCCACCTGCCCTATGCGATCGCCACCGTTGAACGCGATCAATGGATGTCCTGCATGACTCGCGCGATGGACGATATCGGTGTTGAGGAGAGTCTGCGCAAGCGCCTCGTGCAGTCGTTCTTCCAAACGGCGGACTGGATGCGCAATACCGAAGATTGAGGCGGGTATCCCGCAAGGCACTCGTGCTTTCGATAATCTGGACGGACTGGGTCCCAGGCGCGGCTGCCCTCGAATGTCTCTATTGGGGGCTGGGACGACGGGGTTTCGAGAAGTCCCCGACCGGGAAACTCATTTGCGGGTGTGCTTTCCCGGCCGAAAATGCCCGGAAAATCCCGCCCATGGCGTCGCATTAACAAAAACCGCTTCGCGGCGCGTTCCGTGATTGCGCGCTAAATCACTGAAATTTTTGGATTTTCATAGTGAAAATCGAGCGGGCATGATAAAATTTCAGGTTAACCGAATCCGCCTCACCTTTTGAAAGCTTTTCATGCCTCGCGCCTTAAGAAACATCGCCATCATCGCCCACGTTGACCACGGCAAGACCACGCTGGTCGACAAACTCCTGCACCAGGCCGGCTCGTTTGCCGCGCACCAGCACATCGCCGAACGGGTGATGGATTCCAACGACCTGGAAAAAGAGCGCGGCATCACCATCCTCGCCAAGAACACCGCCATCGACTATGAAGGCGTGCACATCAACATCGTCGATACCCCCGGCCACGCCGATTTCGGCGGCGAAGTCGAGCGCGTGCTGTCGATGGTCGATAGCGTTCTGTTGCTGGTCGATGCCGTGGAAGGGCCGATGCCGCAGACCCGGTTCGTGACCAAGAAGGCGCTGGCGCTGGGATTGCGCCCGATCGTGGTGGTGAACAAGATCGACCGCGAAGGCGCGCGCCCGGACTGGGTGATCAACCACACGTTTGAATTGATGGACAAGCTGGGCGCGACCGAGGAGCAACTCGATTTTCCGATCGTATATGCCTCGGCATTGAACGGCTGGGCGACCATGGACTGGCGGCAGACCCACACCGACATGCGGCCGCTGCTGGACACCATCCTGAAACACGTGCCGGCGCCGTTTGCCGAATCGGAAGGTTCGCTGCAGTTGCAGATTTCCGCGCTCGATTATTCGAGTTACGTGGGGCGCATCGGCATCGGCCGCATTCGCCGCGGCAAGATCAAGTCCGGCCAGGAAGTCCTGTTGATGACACCGGACAAGCCGCCGAAACGCGCCAAGGTCAATCAGGTGCAAAGTTTCCAGGGGCTGAACAAAGTGCCGATGGATGTTGCCGAAGCGGGCGAAATCGTGCTGATCAACGGCATCGAGGATTTGTCCATCGGTTGCACGGTCGCCAGCACCGACAATCCCGAGGCGCTGCCGTTGCTGGGCGTGGACGAGCCGACGCTGACCATGAATTTCCAGGTCAACACCTCGCCGTTCGCCGGCCAGGAAGGCAAGTTTGTGACCTCGCGGCAGATTCGCGAGCGCCTCGACAAGGAATTGCTGGTAAACGTGGCGCTGCGCGTCGAGGAGACCGAGGACACCGACGTTTTCCTGGTCTCGGGCCGCGGCGAATTGCACCTGACGATCCTGCTGGAGAACATGCGCCGCGAAGGCT
>JBDTSU010000286.1:0-4785 GCA_039930965.1 Betaproteobacteria bacterium | reverse complement strand
GCCTGTTCCGCGAAATCATGTCGGCATGCCTCGCGCTTGAACGGCCGATCACGGTGGCCTATCTTGGACCGCAAGGTACGTTCAGCGAACGCGCCGCGATCAAGCACTTTGGTGAAGGCGGTGAGACCCTGCCGTGCGCGAGCATTGACGATGTATATCGCAGCGTCGAGTCGGCTGCGGCCGACTTCGGTGTGGTACCGGTGGAAAACTCAACCGAAGGCGCCGTCGGCCGATCGCTGGACCTGATGCCGCAGTCGCCGCTGAAGATTTGCGGCGAGGTGCTGATCCGCATCCACCATCATTTGATGGCCTCGGATATCGCGCAGCTGCCGGCGATCCAGCGGGTGTTTTCCCACGGCCAGTCTTTCGCGCAATGCCACGAATGGCTCAATGCCAATCTGCCGCATGCCGAGCGCGTGGCCGTCGCGTCGAATGCGGAAGCGGCGCGCCGTGCGTCGCTCGAACCGTTTTCAGCCGCGGTCGCGGGAGAAATGGCGGCCGAGCATTACAAGCTGACGCTGCTTGCCTCCAACATCGAGGACGAGCCCAACAACACCACGCGCTTTCTGGTGCTGGGCAACTACGAGCCCAAGCCGACCGGCAAAGACAAGACGTCGCTGGTGTTGTCGGCTGCCAATCGTGCGGGTGCGGTATATGAAATGCTGACGCCATTCGCTCAACGCGGCGTATCGATGAGCCGATTCGAGTCGCGTCCGTCGAAATTGGCGGTGTGGGATTACCTGTTTTTCGTCGATATCGATGGTCACCAGGAAGATGCCAATGTCGCCGATGCCCTGGTCGAGTTACGAAAGATTGCGGGCTACGTGAAGGTGCTTGGCTCCTATCCGGTCGCGGTCATTTAGGGAAACTCTGATTAAGTCGATTTCGTCGCCATACGTTGTTGCTCGTACAAAAATATCTCCTTGCGTATCAAATATATGCGGCGTCGATATTTTTGCACTCGCGCCTAGTCTGGCTTAGAACTCGACTTAATCAGAGCTTCCTTAGAAACTTTTGCCACGGATTTCACGGATAGAGTCGAATAACTGCAGATTGGACCGCGAAGACTTTGGTTTCAATCCGTTTTTATCCGTGCAATCCGTGGCCCGCCTTTGACCCTTTACATCCCCCAAAATGAATCTCACCGATCTCGCTCCTGACTACATCCGTACCATCGCCCCCTATCAACCCGGCAAACCGATTTCCGATGTGGCGCGGGAACTGGGTCTGGCGGAAGCGGACATCATCAAGCTCGCCTCCAACGAAAATCCGCTGGGGCCGTCGCCCAAGGCACTCGAGGCGATCAAGCATGCCGTTAACGACCTGGCGCTCTATCCGGATGGCGGCGGATTTGCGCTGAAGGAAGTGATTTGCCGAAAATTTCGTGTTCAGCCTGATCAGATCATTCTCGGCAATGGCTCCAATGACGTGCTTGAACTCGCCGCCCGGACATTTCTGACCGCGGGCACGTCGGCCATATATTCCCAGCATGCTTTTGCGGTGTATTCGCTGGCGACCCAGGCGGTGGGCGCAACCGGCATAGAGGTTGCCGCGAAACAATTCGGCAACGACCTGGACGCAATGCTCGCATCCCTTCGCCAGCAAGGCAGTACCGCGCGCATGGTATTCCTCGCCAATCCCAACAATCCCACCGGCACCTTCGTGACCGCCGACGCGCTGCATGCGTTCCTGGCGCGCGTGCCCAAAAATGTGCTGGTGGTGCTCGATGAGGCCTATACCGAGTATCTGGACGCGAAGCATGCCTACAACAGCGTACCGTGGCTCGGCGAATTTCCCAACCTCGTGATCTCGCGCACGTTGTCCAAGGCATACGGCCTGGCGGGGCTCCGGGTCGGGTTCGGGCTCGCGTCGCCCGCGATCGTCGCGCTGATGAATCGCGTGCGCCAGCCGTTCAATGTCAACCACCTGGCAATGGTCGCCGCGACGGCTGCGCTGGATGACGATGAATTCATCGCGCGCAGCCGCAAAGTCAATGCCGAGGGAATTACCTTTCTCTCCGCCGAACTTGCCCGGCGCGGCATTGTTGTCATTCCGCCTTTCGGTAACTTCATAACTTTCAGGATCGGCAGCGCCAATACCGTCTTTCAGGCGCTCCTGAAGCAGGGCGTCATTGTGCGGCCCATTGCCGGTTACGGCCTCCCGGACTGGTTGCGCGTGACCATCGGCACGCGCGCGCAGAATGAGCGCTTTCTGGCTGCGCTCGACCACGCATTGCAAAAGGCCGCCTGAGTGTTGTCCCAGTCAGAAACTCCAGCATGGGCGCGCCTTTCAGGGCAAAACCGGCCGGAAACGCCCGCCCATCGCGGACTTTGCCGCGCAATATGCTGAATATTGCCATTATCGGCCTGGGCCTCATCGGCGGCTCGGCGGCGCTTGCGCTGCGCGGTGCGTGGCCCGCGGCCAGCATCACGGCCTTTGACCGCGATGAGTCGCAATTGGACCTGGCGCTACGTGCCGGCGCCATCGATGCCGCGGCGCCGACGCTTGCCGCTGCCCAGGGCGCGGACATAGTCCTGGTGTCGGTTCCTGTCGCGCAAACGGCCGAGGTGTTCGGCGCGCTGGTCCCATTCCTGGGCGCGGATGCCGTAGTCACGGACGTCGGCAGCACCAAGCAAAGTGTCATCGCGGCGGCGCGCCGGCATCTCGGCGGCCGGATTGCGCAGTTTGTACCGGGGCACCCGATTGCCGGACGCGAGCACGCCGGCTTCGCCGCCGCGGCTTCAGAGCTATTTGAAGGCAAGAATGTGGTCCTCACCCCGTTGGCCGAAAATCCGGCCGCCGCGGTCGAGCGGGTCCGTTCGCTGTGGCGTGCCTGCGGTGCCAATGTGGTGGAAATGTCCGCAGAATCCCACGACGCGGTATTTGCGGCGGTGAGCCACCTGCCGCACCTGCTCGCCTTTGCGCTGGTGGATGAACTCGCGCAACGCGACAACGCCAAGAGCCTGTTTTCGTTTGCGGCGTCGGGCTTTCGCGATTTCACCCGCATCGCCAGTTCGTCGCCGGAAATGTGGCGCGATATCGCGCTGAACAACCGCGAAGCGCTGGTGCGTGAATTTGACCGGTACCTTCAGCACGCCACCGCGCTGCGCGATGCGGTCGCGGCCGGCGATGCCGCGCGCATCGAGTCGCTCATGGCGCATGCCCGCGAGGCGCGCGAGCAGTGGCTGGCCGGGCAATTCGATTATTTCAATGACAATTCCGCATGAGCCGCTATCCGCCATTTCTGGTACTGCCGCCCCGCGCACGCGCGACGGGCAGCGTGATACTGCCGGGCTCAAAGAGCATTTCCAACCGTACGCTGCTGCTGGCCGCTCTGTGTGAGGGTGAAACGCGGGTTCGCGGGCTGCTGAAATCCGACGATACCGACGTGATGCTGGCGGCGTTGCAAAAGCTCGGCGTGCGCATTGATTCGCTGGCGCCGGACGACTATCTCGTCAGCGGCTGCGGCGGCATCTTTCCGGTACAGGAGGCCGAGCTGTTTCTCGGCAACGCCGGTACCGCCTTCCGGCCATTGACGGCGGTGCTGGCGCTGGGCAGTGGTCATTACACGTTGAGCGGCGTCGCACGCATGCACGAGCGGCCGATCGGCGATCTGGTAGACGGACTTGCCGGCCTCGGCGCGCAAGTCCGTTATCTCAAGACCGCCGGCTATCCGCCGCTCGATATCGCGCCCTGCAAGCCAGCCCCGGCATCGGTGACCAATGTCCGCGGCGATGTGTCCAGCCAGTTTCTCTCGGCATTGCTGATGGCGTTGCCGCTGTTGAGGCGCGAGGTCCGGCTGCAGGTGTCCGGTGAGCTCATCTCCAAGCCGTATGTCGAAATCACCCTGAACCTGCTGGCACGATTCGGCGTAACGGTCGCGCGTGAGGGCTGGCGCGCTTTTGTGGTCTCCGCCGGAAGCCGCTATCACAGCCCGGGCACCATTCACGTCGAGGGTGATGCGTCGTCCGCGTCGTATTTCCTGGCCGCGGGCGCGCTGGCCGGTGGCCCGGTTCGCGTGCAGGGTGTCGGCGAAGCCAGTATTCAGGGAGATGTCCGGTTTGCCCGGACGCTCACGCAGATGGGCGCGCGCATCGAGATGGGCCCGGACTGGATCGAGTCGCGGCCGCCGGTGACCGGAAAGCTGAAGGCGATCGACGCGGACCTGAACCACATCCCGGACGCGGCAATGACCATTGCCATCTGTGCCCTGTTTGCCGAGGGGACCAGCGTCATCCGCAATATCGCGAGCTGGCGCGTCAAGGAAACCGATCGCATCGCCGCCATGGCAACCGAGTTGCGCAAGCTTGGCGCAACGGTGGAGGAGGGCCCGGATTACATTCAAATCACGCCCCCGGATGTTCTGCTGCCGAACGCCATTATCGATACCTACGACGACCATCGCATGGCAATGTGTTTTTCGCTCGTTTCGCTGGGTTGCGTACCGGTGCGGATCAACGAACCGGGTTGCGTGGCGAAAACCTTTCCCGATTATTTTGAGGTGTATGCCTCCTTGATGGCGGGTTCAAACCATGAGTGATCAGCCGTCGATTCCCGTCATCGCCATCGACGGGCCCACGGCGTCAGGCAAGGGGACGGTCGCGCAGAGAGTCGCGGACCGTCTGGGATTCCATTACCTCGATAGCGGATCGCTGTATCGATTGACCGCGGTCGCCGCAAAACGCACCGGCGTCGAGATGACGGATGAAGCCGGCCTGTCGCGCCTGGCGGGGGGGCTGAATGTCCGGTTCCGGGACGAAAAAATCCTGCTCGCAGGCGAGGCTG